>NZ_PSUG01000060.1:0-19260 GCF_002931755.1 Rathayibacter sp. AY2B3
CAGAGCCGGTTCAGCGGGAATCGCGTGCCCAGCGATTCCCGCGACCGGCGACGCGACCCGCTCCATGGAACGCACCCCGTCGCGAAGCCGACCGCGCCCGGCCGCGCGGGGAGCGGCCGGGAAGACGCCCACCGCACGGCAGAGCCGGTTCAGCGGGAATCGCGTGCCCAGCGATTCCCGCGACCGGCGACGCGACCCGCTCCATGGAACGCACCCCGTCGCGAAGCCGACCGCGCCCCGCCGCGCAGGGAGCGGCGGGGAAGACAAGCACCCACAGAGTGACGGGCGCTTCGCGCCCGTCACTCAGTGGAAGAAGTGCCGCTCCCCCGTCGTGTACATCGTGACGCCGGCGCGGGCGGCCGCGTCGATGACCTCGGCGTCGCGGACGGAGCCGCCGGGCTGGACGACGGCCTTCACGCCGGCGGCGAGGAGCACCTCGAGGCCGTCGGCGAAGGGGAAGAACGCGTCGGAGGCGGCGACCGAGCCGGGGGCGCGGTCGCCGGCCCGGGTGACGGCGAGGTGGCAGGAGTCGACGCGGTTGACCTGGCCCATGCCGACGCCGACGGAGGCGCCGCCCTTGGCGAGGAGGATCGCGTTCGACTTGACGGCGCGGCACGCCTTCCACGCGAACTCGAGGTCGAGCATCGTGTCGGCGTCGGCGGGGTCGCCGGCGACGAGCTGCCAGCCGGAGCTCACCTCGCCGGGTCCGCCGACGAAGCGGTCCGGCTCCTGCAGCAGCAGGCCGCCGGAGATCTGCTTGAACTCGCGCTCGACGGGGGCGTAGAAGTCGGGGAGCTGCAAAAGGCGCAGGTTCTTCTTCGTCTTCAGCACCTCGAGCGCCTCGGGCTCGAAGCCGGGGGCGACGAGCACCTCGGTGAAGATCTCCTTCACCGTCTCGGCCATGGCGAGGGTGACGGGCCGGTTCGCGGCGATCACGCCTCCGAACGCGGACACCGGGTCGCACTCGTGGGCGCGGCGGTGGGCGGAGGCGATGGGGTCGATCGCCTTCGAGCTCGCGATCGCGATGCCGCAGGGGTTCGCGTGCTTGATGATCGCCACGGCGGGCAGCACGAAGTCGTAGGCCGCGCGGACGGCCGCGTCGGCGTCGACGTAGTTGTTGTAGGACATCTCCTTGCCGTGCAGCTGTGTCGCCTGCGCGATGCCGGTGCCGTCGGGCGAGACGTAGAGGGCCGCCTTCTGGTGCGAGTTCTCGCCGTAGCGGAGGACCTGCTGCAGGGTCCCGCGGATCTCGACGGAGCCCTCGACGCCCTCGGCCGCCTCCTGCCCGGCGAACCAGGCGGCGACGGCGGAGTCGTAGGAGGCCGTGTGCGCGAAGGCGCGGGCCGCCAGGGTGCGTCGCGCGGCCAGCGTCGTGCCACCGTCGGCGAGGGCGGTCGCGATCCCGGAGTAGTCGGCCGGGTCGACGACGATCGCGACGTTCGCGTGGTTCTTCGCGGAGGCGCGGACGAGGGCCGGGCCCCCGATGTCGATGTTCTCGACCACGGTCGCCGCGTCGGCGCCGCCTGCGACGGTCTCGCGGAACGGGTACAGGTTCACCACGACCAGCTCGAACGCGGCGATGTCGAGCTCCTCCAGCTGCTCGCGGTGCGAGGCGAGCCGCAGGTCGGCGAGGATGCCCGCGTGCACGGCCGGGTGCAGCGTCTTCACGCGGCCGTCGAGCGACTCGGGGAACCCGGTGACGGCCGAGACGTCGGTGACCTCGTGGCCGGCGCCGCGGAGGGTGGCGGCGGTCGAGCCGGTGGAGACGAGCTCGACGCCGGCCGCGGCGAGCGCCGCTCCGAGCTCGAGCAGGCCGGTCTTGTCGCTGACCGAGATGAGCGCCCGGCGGACGGGGACCCTGTCGCGGTCGTCGTAGCTGCTGGGGTCGTGGGCGGTGATGCTCATGCGCGGGCGAGCTCCTCGAGGTCGACGGTTCCGTGGGCGATGTCGAGCACCGTCTGCACCAGCAGGCGACGCTCGATGGTCTTGATGCGCTCGTGCAGCGCGTCCTCGCTCTCGCCGGGGAGCACGGCGAGGCTCTCCTGGGCGATGACCGGGCCCGTGTCGACGCCGGTGTCGATCACGTGCACGGTGACGCCGGTCTCGGTCGCGCCGGCGGCGAGGGCGTCGCGGACGGCGTGGGCGCCGGGGAAGAGGGGCAGCAGGGCGGGGTGGGTGTTGATCATCCGCGGGCTGAGCGCGTCGACGACGACGGGCGGCAGGATGCGCATGAAGCCCGCGCAGACGACGAGGTCGGGCTCCCACTCCTGGATGCGGTCGAGCAGGGCGGCGCCCCACTCGTCGCGGGAGGCGAAGTCGCGCGGCGCGACCGTGAAGGCGGGCACCCCGCGCTCCTCGGCGTGGCGGAAGCCCTCGGCGGCCGTGTCGCTGCCGACCGCGACGATGCGGGCGGGGAAGCCCTCGTCGCCGGTGGCGTCCAGCAGGGCGCGGAGGTTCGATCCGCCGCCGGAGAGGAGCACGACCAACTTCAGCACTGCGCAAGTCTAGGGGGACGCCTCCGCCGGCGTCAGCCGCGTCGGCTGCGGCCCGCGGCGAGGCCCAGGCCCGCGGCCAGAGCGAGCTCGAGCGCGGCGACCGCCCCGACCACCAGCGGGTCCGGGCCCACCTGCGCGAGTCGGCCCGGACCTGCGGCGCCCGCCGAGAACCAGGCGAGGAGCCCGAGCAGCAGGCCGCCGACCACGCCGATCCCGCCGGCTGCGGCGGCGCCCCAGCGCAGCAGCGGGCGGCCGTCGAGCACCTCGATCACGCTGCGGCGCAGCCGCCATCCCGCGGCGAACCCGGCGAGCAGCGGCACGAGCAGTCCGAGGAACCCGAAGGCCGAGTCCCCTGCGGGCAGTGCGGCGAGGACCGGGATCGACGGGATCGGTCCGAGCAGGGTCCCTGCCGCGCTCACGGACGAGCCGGTGCCGAGGGCGAAGCCCGGGCCGATCAGCCAGCTCGCCGCCCAGATCACCAGGTTCGGGAGGAACGCCAGCTGCCCGAGGGTGAGGGCCAGCCCGCCGAGCGCTTCGGCGCCGAGGCTCTCGTAGAGCGCGACGACCGAGGTGTAGTGCACGACCAGCAGCACGGCGACGAGCACCGCCGCCGCTCCGACCACTCCGGCCGCGGCGAGCGCTCCCCCGCGCAGTGACGCGAGGACGAGCCCGGGCCCCGGCGCGGGGACGCGGTCGAGCGCGGAGGCGGCCAGCTCGCCGAGGGGGTCGGCCTCGTCGCTGCGGGCGGAGTGGAGCGCTGCTCCGACGAGCACCCCCAGCGCGAAGACGAGAGGCGGCAGCAGCGTCCCCTGCAAAGGATCGACGGCGGCGGCCGGGTCCGCGGACCCCAGGGAGACCAGGAGGGCGATCGCCAGGTAGGTCGCGATCGCGACGAGAACGCCGATGGCCCGGAACGGCGACTCCTGGGCGCGGCGGCCGGTGCGCGCACCGAGCAGCACGGTGAGGAGCGCGAACGCCAGCGGGGCGATCGTCACCGGGAAGGCGTCGGCGCCTCCGGGCAGCGCGACGGCGAGAGCGGAGTCGGGGGCCAGCGCCGCCTGCAGGTCGGCCCCGTGGCCGAGCAGCCAGGCGTCGGCGGCGACCCGCCAGAACACGCCGAAGTCGACCGTCGTGTCGTACTGCACGGCCCAGAGGACGGTCAGCGGGACGAGCGGGATCGCGATCCCGATCAGCGCCGACAGCGCGGCGTCGAAGGCGGCGAGGAGGGCGACGGTGATCCGGTTCATGGGCCTGACGAGCCTAGCGGCGGCGCGCTCGGAGGCGGGTCAGGGGCGCGCCGCCCGGCCCTCTAGTGTCGGAGCCATGACGCGGACCTCGGACGCACGGACGGAGCGCGGCCTGGACCGCCTCGTGAACTTCTCCGACGCCGTCGTCGCCATCGCCATCACGTTCCTCGTCCTCCCCCTGGTCGACGTGGTCGAGGAGGGACGCGCGGCGGATCTGGGGGCCCTGCTCACCGGGCACTACGGCACCCTCTCCGCCTTCTTCATCACATTCGCCGTGATCGGGCGGCTCTGGACGGTCCACCACTCCGTCTTCGAGGGCGTGGCCCGCTACTCGCCCGCGCTCGTCGTCGCGAACTTCGTCTGGCTGGCCGCGGTCGTCCTGCTCCCCTTCGCGGCGAACCTGATCTCGAACGTGCTCGACACCGACGGCAGCGTCATCGCGCTCTACATCGGCACGATGATCGCGGCGAGCGCGGCGACCCTGGCGATGCAGCTCATCGTGCGCCGCGATCCTGATCTCCTGGCCCCGGGGGCGGAGCCGCGGCGCTCCCTCTCGAGATCGCTGATCGTGATCGGCGTCCTCCTCGCGGCCCTCGTGCTCGCCGTCGCGGTGCCGGCCGTCAACATGTTCGCGCTCCTGCTGCTCCTGCTCTCGGGTCCGATCGAGCGCCTGGTGCACCGCGGGCACCCCGGGGCACGAGCGGCCCACCGCCGGACGGAGCGCGGGCTCGACCGGCTCGTCAACTTCTCGGACGCGACCGCCGCCATCGCCATCACCGTCCTCGTCCTGCCGCTGGTGCAGCTGGCTCCCGAGATCGCCCGGGAGGGCGGCGGAGTCCCGGCGCTGCTCGCGGAGCACCTGGACTCGGTCCTCGCCTTCGCGCTCTCCTTCGCGATCATCGCCGTCTTCTGGATCCCCCATCACCGCGTCTTCGAGATCGCCGGGGACTACGACGGCGCTCTGGTGTGGCTGGACCTGCTCTGGCTGGCCGCGCTGGCGTTCTTCCCGTTCTCGACGAGCGCGCTGGCGCTCTTCCCGGACTCCCGGGCGACGATCGGGCTCTACATCGGCACGATGGCGGCGATGAGCGGAGCGCTGGTCCTGATCGAGCTGCGCCTCTCCCGGCACCCGGAGCTGAGGCGGCCCGGCGCGGGACCTCTGCCGCTCGCGCCCGCTCTGCTGCCCTTCGCGCTGCTCCTCGTCGCGCTGGCGCTGGCGCTGCTGATCCCGTCCGTCGGGCTCTGGTGGCTGCTCCTGCTCCTGCTGCAGCGGCCCGTCCTGGTGCTGCTCGCGCGGCGCTGATCCTCAGGCCCCGGGCGTCCAGCCCAGCTGCGGGGCGATGCGCTCGGCGACGGCGCGCAAAATGCGCCGGTGCGACTCCACTCCGCCGACCGCCGGGAGCGTCACCGTGAGCGCGTCCGCTTCGGCGAGCGCGGGATCCGCGGCGAGCGACGCGACGATCCGCTCCGGGCTCCCGCTGTGGAGGGGGCTGAAGCGCATCGGGGCGGCGATGATCGACCGGTCGGCCGTGCGGGGGCGGCCCTCGTCGTCCATCCGCGCGAGGTAGCCCTCGATGAAGGGGCGGTGCGCCTCCTCGTCGGCGGTGTCCAGCAGCGGCAGCACGATGCGGCCCGCCGTCACCCTCGATGTGCGCCCCGGGTGCGCGGCGGCGAAGGCCTCGCGGTAGGCGCGGATCTGCACGGCCTGCTGCTCGGCGAACGGCAGGCCCGTCTCCTCCGTGTTGGGCGTGGACACCTGCAGGTGCATGCCCTGCTCGCCCGCCCGGACCGCGGAGGACACCGTTCCCGCCCCGTACCAGAGCCGGTCGGCCAGGCCTGGAGCATGCGGCTGCTGGATGAGCGGAGCGCCGACCGGGACCGACATCAGCGCCGACTCCGCGACGCCGAGCACGGCGCCCGAGAGCGCCTCGCGGAGCCGTGCGATGCGCTCCTGCGCCTCCTCGCGGAAGTCGCGCTCGGCCTGACCGAACACCCCGTCGAAGACGGAGGCGAGGTGAGCGAAGCCGCTGCTGACACCGAGGTCGAGGCGTCCGCCCGAGAGCAGGTCCACGGTCGCGGCGTCCTCGGCGAGGCGCACGGGCGACTCGTACCGGGCGCCGATGACCGCGGTCCCGAGGCGGAGGTGGCGGGTCCGCTGGGAGGCGGCCGCGAAGAAGGTCAGCGGAGACGCCAGGTAGCGCTCGAAGTGCCGCACGCGGACCCAGCCGGTGCCGTAGCCGAGCTCCTCGGCGAGCTCGAGCAGGGCGAGCCCGTCCTCGAGGCTCCGCGCGGCGTCGCCCGGCTGCTCGGGGCCCTCCGGGTACGGCACGAAGGTCAGCAGGTCCAGTCCGAGGCGGCGGGTCACGCTGCGACGCTACTCCGGCCGGACCCGCCCCGACGACGGAACGGACGGCGCCGCCCGCCGGAGCAGGGGCACCGTCCGTTCCGACGGTGGTGCGGGGAGGACGGGCGCTAGAGCGCCGCGTAGACCTCGCGGAGCAGGGCGGCCGTCTCGGACGGCGTCTTGCCGACCTTCACGCCCGCGGCCTCGAGGGCCTCCTTCTTGGCCTGCGCGGTCCCGGCCGAGCCGGAGACGATGGCGCCGGCGTGGCCCATCGTCTTGCCCTCGGGGGCGGTGAAGCCCGCGACGTAGCCGACGACGGGCTTCGTGACGTTCGCCTTGATGAAGTCCGCGGCGCGCTCCTCGGCGTCGCCGCCGATCTCGCCGATCATCACGATCGCCTTCGTCTCGGGGTCGGCCTCGAACGCGGCGAGCGCGTCGATGTGCGTCGTGCCGATGATCGGGTCGCCGCCGATGCCGATGGCGGTCGAGAAGCCGAGGTCGCGGAGCTCGTACATCATCTGGTAGGTCAGGGTGCCCGACTTGGAGACGAGACCGATGGGGCCCTTGCCGGTGATCGTCGCGGGCGTGATGCCCACGAGCGACTCGCCCGGCGTGATGATGCCGGGGCAGTTCGGGCCGATGATCCGGGTCTTGTTCCCCTTCTCCTGCGCGTACGCCCAGAACTCCGCGGAGTCCTGCACCGGGATGCCCTCGGTGATGACGACGAGGAGGCCGATCTCGGCGTCGATCGCCTCGATGACGGCGTCCTTCGAGAAGGCGGGCGGCACGAACGCGATGGAGACGTCGGCGCCGGTGGCCTCCATCGCCTCCTTCACGGTGCCGAAGACGGGGAGCTCGACGTCGCCGTGGGTGACGGTCGTGCCGGCCTTGCGGGCGTTGACGCCGCCGACCACGTTCGTGCCGGCCTTGAGCATCAGCGCGGTGTGCTTGGTGCCCTCGCCGCCGGTGATGCCCTGGACGATGACCTTGGAGTCCTTGGTGAGGAAGATCGACATGCTTGTTCTCTGATTCCTTGAGTCGTCGGGTCCGTTACGCGGCGGCGAGGGCGGCGGCCTTGTCGGCGCCCTCGTCCATGGTCGCGGCGAGCGTGATGAGCGGGTTGGCGGCGGCCTGGAGGATCGCGCGGCCCTCCTCGACCTTGTTGCCGTCGAGGCGGACGACGAGCGGCTTGGTGGCCGAGTCGCCGAGGATCTCGAGCGCCTGGAGGATGCCGTTGGCGACCGCGTCGCACGCGGTGATGCCGCCGAAGACGTTGACGAAGACGCTCTTGACCTGCTCGTCGCCGAGGATCACGTCGAGGCCGTTCGCCATCACCTGGGCGGAGGCTCCACCGCCGATGTCGAGGAAGTTGGCCGGCTTCACGCCGTTGTGCCTCTCTCCGGCGTAGGCGACGACGTCGAGGGTCGACATGACCAGGCCGGCGCCGTTGCCGATGATGCCGACCTCGCCGTCGAGCTTCACGTAGTTGAGGTCGTTCTCCTTGGCCTTCGCCTCGAGCGGGTCGGCGGCGTCCTTGTCCTCGAGCGCGGCGTGGTCCGCGTGGCGGAAGCCGGCGTTCTCGTCGAGCGAGACCTTGCCGTCGAGCGCGACGATGTCGCCCTCCTCGGTGAGCACGAGCGGGTTCACCTCGACGAGCGTGGCGTCCTCGCCGGTGTAGACGTCGTAGAGCTTCACCAGGACGGGCGCGACCTTGGCGATCAGCTCCTCCGGGAACTTCGCCGCGCGGGCGATCTCCTCGGCCTTGGCCTGGTCGATGCCCTGGCCGGGGACGACCTCGACGCGCGCGAGGGCGTCGGGGCGCTCGACGGCGAGCTGCTCGATCTCCATGCCGCCTTCGTAGGAGGTGAGCGAGAGGTAGGAGCGGTTGGCCCGGTCGAGCAGCACCGAGAAGTAGAACTCGCGGTCGATGCGCGCACCACCGGCGACCATGACGCGCTTGACGACGTGGCCCTTGATGTCGAGGCCGAGGATCGACTGCGCCGCGGCGAACGCGTCCTCGGGGGTCTTCGCGACCTTCACGCCGCCCGCCTTGCCGCGGCCGCCGATCTTGACCTGCGCCTTGACGACGGTGACGCCGCCGAGCTTCTCCGCCGCGGCGCGCACCTCCTCCGGCGTGTCGGCGACGATGCCCGGGAGCACGGGGACGCCGTACTTCTCGAACAGATCACGGGCCTGGTATTCGAAGAGATCCACGCTGCATTCCCATTCCGCGCCGAGCGCGCTTGCGTTTCGAGTTCGAGGTGGCCCGGACGACGCCGGAGTCTCGGCACTGTCCCTGGGCCGCGCCGAGTCTACTCCGCACCCGCCGGGGGCTTCCCGTGCGCCCGCTCCGCGCCCGCCGGACGCCCGCCGGGCGGCACCGGCTCCTCCTCCGCCCTCCGCTCCCGCGTAGCGTGGAGCCATGTCGTCGGCCTCCCGCACTCCGGACGTCTTCCGCGAGGGCGTGTTCCTGCTGGCGGGGGCGCGCGCGATCCTCCTCCAGATCGCGCACCCGGCGGTCGGGCAGGGCGTCGCCGACCACTCCGACTTCGTGCACCGGGCCGTGAACCGCCTGCACGGGACGCTCTCCTACCTCTACGTCCTCCACTACGGCACTCCGGAGGACGTCCGCGCCGTCCGCCGCCGGGTCAACAGGGCGCACGTGCCCGTCCGCGGCCCCGGGTACACCGCCTTCGACCCGGAGCTGCAGCGCTGGGTCGCCGCGACGCTCACCCAGTCGATGCTGCAGCTCTACGAGGGCGCCTTCGGCGCGCTGAGCGAGGAGGAGGCGGACGACATCGTGCGCCGCTCCGTCGTCGTCGGCGCCGCTCTGCAGATGCCCGCGGAGCTCTGGCCCGACTCCCGCACCGCGTTCGACGCCTACTGGGAGCGGGAGCTGGAGCGCCTCGAGGTCACGCCCGCCGCCTTCCGCGTCGCCCACGACCTCCTGGGCCCGAGCATCGCCGCCTGGTACCTGCGCCCGCTCGGCCCCTACCTCCGCCTGATGACCGCCGGCCTGCTCCCGGCGGCGCTCCGCGAGCCGTTCGGCTTCCGCTGGACCCCGCGGCAGGAGGCGCGGTTCGAGCGGGCGCTCTCGCGCACCTTCGCCGTCTACCGCCTCCTTCCCGCGAGCGTGAGGACGGCGCCCAGCCGCTTCTACGTCGCCCGGGTCCGCCGCGACGCTCAGAAGCCGGCGACGACCTCCCAGCCCGCGTAGGCGGCGAGCTCCAGCCCGAGCGCCTGAGCGGCCGCCCGCGCCTCGTCGATCCCGCGCTCGTCGCGCACGTCGACGGTGACCGGCACGCTGTCGCCGAACCCCGCGATCTCGACCCGCGCGCTCGTCGGGCCGCTGTAGAGCGGTACGTGCGCGTCCGCGGTCCGGGAACCGACCACGCGCGAGCCAGTCGCCTCCGCGATCACCGCGAGGGCGAACGGAGCCGTCACCACCGCGTCCGTGTAGAGCGTCGCCTCACCGCGCATCGCGCCTCCCGTCGTCCGACCCGCGGAACCGGGCCGCAGCAGTCCGACTGTAGGCAGCCGCCCGCGCCTCCCGCACCCCCTTCCGCTCGGCGCCGGGATGCGCACTCCCCGCCCGCCCGTGCTGAACATCCGGTGCGGATCGCTCGACGCGGCCCCCCGCCGGATCTACGGTGGATCACCCGGCATCCGCCGCGGCGGTCAACGACGACTGGAGCCTTGATGAGCATCACCGAACCCCGCACGGCCGAGGCCCCCGCCGCTCCCCCGTCCGCCGCCGGCTTCGGCACCCTCTCCGTCGCGGCCATCCTGGCGGAGGCGGCGCGGCGCACTCCCGACACGATCGCGATCCGCGTGGGCGAGCAGGCCGTCGACTACGCGACCCTCTGGCGGCAGACCCGGGCCTACGCAGGAGCCCTCCGCGCCCGGGGCATCGGCCCGGGCGACCGCGTGGCCCTTCTCGTCCCGAACGTCCCCGACTTCCCTCGCGGCTACTTCGCTGTCCTCGCGCTCGGCGCCGTGGTGGTCCCGGTGCACGCCCTGCTCAAGCACGACGAGATCGCCTACGTCCTCCGCGACTCCGGAGCCGTCGCGCTCGTGTGCGCCGCCCCGCTGCTCGCCGAGGGGGCCGCAGGAGCGGACCTCGCCGGCGTCCCCGTGCTGAGCGTGATGGTGCCCGACGGCACGGCCTCGCCCCTTCCGCGCCTGGAGGACCTCGCCGCGGAGGCCTCGCCGATCGACGGCTACGTGCCCCGCTCACCCTCCGATACGGCGACGATCCTCTACACCAGCGGCACCACCGGCCGCCCGAAGGGGGCGGAGGGGACGCACTTCGCGATCGTCTCGCAGTCGGACGTGCTGCTGATGAACACGTTCGACCTGCACCGCGGCGACGTGGTGCTCGGGGCGCTGCCGCTCTTCCACACGTTCGGGCAGGTCTGCGCGATGAACACGGCCTTCCGCACCGCCGCGACGGTCGTCCTGGTGCCGAAGTTCGACGGCGACGCCGCCCTCGAGGCGATGATCGCCCACGGCTGCACGGTGTTCGAGGGCGTGCCCACGATGTACGTCGCCCTGCTCGACGCCGCGACCCGGCGCGAGGACCGGCCGCCGTTGCGCTACGCGGTCTCGGGAGGCGCCGCCCTGCCCGTCGCCGTGATCGAGCGCTTCCGGGAGGTGTTCGGGGTCGAGATCTACGAGGGCTACGGACTCACCGAGACCTCCCCTGTCGCCACCTTCAATCACGTCGGAGTCCCGCCGCGGCCGGGCACGGTCGGCACGCCGATCTGGGGCGTCGAGGTCGAGGTCGCGCGCCCCGACGTGACCGACCGCGTCGAGCTGCTCCCCCGGGGCGAGCTCGGCGAGATCGTGGTGCGCGGGCACAACCTGATGAAGGGCTACCTCGGCAACCCGGCGGCGACCGCGGAGGCGGTGATCGACGGCTGGTTCCGCACCGGAGACCTGGGCACGAAGGACGAGGAGGACTACATCCGCATCCTCGACCGCACGAAGGACATGATCATCCGCAACGGCTACAACGTGTACCCGCGCGAGGTCGAGGAGGTGCTGATCGGGCACCCGGCCGTGCAGAACGCGGCGGTCTTCGGGATCCCGGACGAGCGCCACGGCCAGGAGGTGATGGCCGCGGTGATCCTCGCCCCGTCGGCGACCGCCACCGCCGAGGAGCTGATCGCCTACGCGAACGAGCACCTGGCCGCGTTCAAGTTCCCCCGCCGCGTCGAGTTCGTCGACGCGCTGCCCCTGGGACCCAGCGGCAAGGTCCTGAAGCGGGAGCTCGTCGCGCGGTACGCCGGCTGACTCCTTCCGCGAGATGCCACGTGAGTACGCCCGCTACGGCGTGTCGCGTACCGAAGTGGCATCTCGCGGAGAGCGACCGGGGGGCACACGGGAAGGGACGGACGTCAGCCGAGGAGGGACCAGACGGTCCCGGCGAGGACCGTGCCGACCACGGCCCCCGCGACGACCTGGGCGGGCGTGTGCGCGCCGAGGCGCACCCTCGACCAGAGCACCCACAGCACGATCGGCACGCTGACGAGGAGCGAGAGCGGTCCGTACGCGATCAGCACGACGACCGCGCACGTGGCGACCACCGCCGCGTGCCCGGACAGCTTCCAGACCAGGTTGACCACGCCGACGGCGAGCACCACGGCCACCGTCACCACGCCGAACGTGGTCACCGCGACGGGAGCGCCGAGCACGGCGAGCAGCACCAGGCCGACCGCGATCGACACCAGCGCCAGCGCGATCGGCAGAGCCCGCTCGCGCCGGTCCGGCACGTGGTGGTCGCCGTGGATCCGGCCGGTGCGCATCAGCAGGCGGATGACCAGGTAGGGCACCACGCCGACGAAGAGCGCCGCGAGCGCTCCCCAGGCGACGCCGAGCAGGGGCGGATCCGCGACGCGCGCGCCGACCACGACCGGCACGAGCACCGCGAGGACCGCCGGGGAGAACACCTCCGTCGCGAGCCGTGCGGCCGCCGAGCCGCCCGCCACCGGGCTAGATCTTCTCGATCGGCGCGACCTTGATCAGCAGCTTCTTCGCACCCACCTGGTCGAAGAGCACGTGCGCCACGCGCTTCGAGCCCTCGCCCGTCACCGCGTTCACGCGCCCCTCGCCGAAGTCGGTGTGCCGGATGCGGTCGCCCGCGATCAGCTCCAGGTCGCCGTTGTCGCGCACCATGCCGGTGATCCGGTTCGGGAACTCGCCCTTGGCCTTCGGCGCCGCGGCGAGCGCCTCCCGGAACTCGGTGTTCGAGCGCGACCGGCCGAAGCCGGGCCGCTGCGCGTTCAGGGCCCGGGGCTGCGTGCCGCCGCGCGAGGTCGCCGCACCGGGCGACTGGCGCCACTGGATCAGCTCGCCCGGGATCTCCTGCAGGAACCGGCTCGGCATCGCGACCGAGGTCTCGCCGTACTGCGCCCGGGTCATCGCGAGCGAGAGGTAGAGGCGCTTTCGGGCCCGGGTGATCCCCACGTAGAACAGCCGCCGCTCCTCGGCCGGTCCGCCGGGCTCGTTCGCCGAGATGCGGTGCGGGAGCAGGTCCTCCTCGATCCCGGTGAGGAACACGGCGTCGTACTCGAGGCCCTTCGCCGTGTGCAGGGTCATCAGCGAGACGGTGCCGGAGTCGTCGTCGAGGTCGTCGGCCGCGGCGACCAGCGAGACCTCGGTGAGGAAGTCGACCAGTCCGCCGTCCGGGTTGTTGCGGGCGAACTCCTTCGTGACGGCGACGAGCTCGTCGACGTTCTCGGCGCGTGCCTCGTCCTGCGGGTCGCGACTGGAACGGAGCATGTCGAGGTAGCCGCTGCGGGTGAGCAGCGCCGTCAGCACCTCGTGCACCTTCGCCTCGCCGCCCTCCCGCGCGGTGTCGAGCATCAGGGCGCACTCGTCGAGGAGGGTCGCGAGGTCGACGATCGCCTTCGTCACCTTCGGGCCCATCCCCAGCGAGCCGGCGTTGCGCATCGCCTCGCGCAGTGTCACCGCGTTGGTGTCGGCGAACGACTGCAGCTGCGCCTCCGTCGCGGGGCCGATGCCGCGCTTCGGGGTGTTCATGATGCGCCGCAGCGCGAGAACGTCGGCCGGGTTCGCCACCGTGATCAGGTACGCCAGGGCGTCCTTGATCTCGGCGCGCTCGTAGAACTTCGTGCCGCCCAGTATCCGGTAGGGCAGCGCGGAGCGGATGAAGATCTCCTCCAGTGCCCGGGTCTGGGCGTTGGTGCGGTAGAAGACCGCGATCTCGTCGTAGCCGGTGCCCGCAGCGTGCAGGCGTGCGATCTCGTCGACCACGAACTGCGCCTCGTCGTGACCCGAGTACCCGGTGTAGCCGACGATCTTCTCCCCGTCACCGCTGGAGGACCAGAGGTTCTTCGCGCGGCGGTCGAAGTTGTTCGAGATCACGGCGTTGGCCGCCGAGAGGATGTTCTGCGTCGAGCGGTAGTTCTGCTCGAGCAGGATCACCCGGCAGCCCGGGAAGTCGCGCTCGAACTCGACGATGTTGCGGATGTCGGCGCCGCGGAACGCGTAGATGGACTGGTCCGAGTCGCCGACGACGGTGAGCGAGGCCCCCGGGATCGAGCCGTCGGCCGTGACCGGCCCGCGGTAGGGACGGTCGAACTGCGCCGCCGCCATCGTCGCCGGCGGCACGGGCCGGGTCAGCTCGTGGATCAGCGAGTACTGGGCGTGGTTCGTGTCCTGGTACTCGTCGACCAGCACGTGGCGGAAGCGCCGCTGGTACTTCGCGGCGACGTGCGGGAAGGCGCGGAAGAGGTAGACGGTCTGCGCGATCAGGTCGTCGAAGTCGAACGCGTTCGCCCCCTCGAGGGCCCGCGAGTAGGCCCGGAAGACCTGGAGGAACATCTCCTCGTTGGGATCGCTGAGGTTCGCGGTGCGGGCGTAGGAGTCGACGTCGGCGAGCTCGTTCTTGAGCTTGGAGATCTTCGCGGAGGCGCTCGCGACGGTGATCCCGAGCGAGTCGGCCTCGAGGTCCTTCACGATGCGCTTGAGCAGCGCGCGCTGATCGCCCGAGTCGTAGATCGTGAACGACCTGGTCATGCCGAAGTTCTCGGCCTCTCGGCGCAGGATCCGCACGCACGCGGAGTGGAAGGTCGAGATCCACATCCCCTCGGCGCTCTGCCCCACCAGCTTCTCGACGCGCTCGCGCATCTCGGCCGCGGCCTTGTTGGTGAACGTGATCGCGAGGATCTGGCTCGGCCAGGCCTCGCCGTTGCCCAGGAGGCTCGCGATGCGCCGGGTGAGGACGCTGGTCTTGCCCGAGCCGGCCCCCGCGACGATGAGCAGCGCGTCTCCGCGGTACTCGACGGCCTCGCGCTGCTGGGGGTTCAGACCCGCGACGAGCTGCTCGTGCGCCGGGTCGGTGCGGGGCGCGTCCCCGGGGCCGCCGGGGGGACCGACAATGACCGGGGTGGCGCGGGAGTCGCTCGGATCGAAGAGGAAGCTCATGTCCCTCCGAGTGTAGATCGCCCCTCCGACACCGGGAGCGGTCAGGCGGTCCGCTGACGCGGCGCGGGCGAGGTGAGCGCCCCGCCGACGTCCAGTCCGCGCCACGCGAGGGAGAAGCCGAGCACGGCGAGCGCCGACGTCGACACCGCCAGGAGCTGCAGGAGGGCGAACGCGGTGAGGTCCTTGGCGTCGTCGGGGTAGTACTGGATGCCCTGGACGGCGAGCGCCGCGAGGAGCACCACCACGATCACGGAGCACACGAGGAGCAGGCGGTTCACGCCGCGCCGCGCGGGCCTCTTCGGCGCTCGGCCCACCTGGGCCCTGGTGGTCAGCCACGCGCAGGCGACGGAGGCGGAGGCCAGCGCGACGAGGTCGGCCCCCAGGACGTCGCTCGCCCGATGCCAGGACGCGGCCATCGTCAGGTTGCCGACCAGCACCACGACCGCGCCGCCCAGCGCGAGCACGACGGTCCGCGCCCGCCCGGGCACGACCATCGCCAGGGCGAAGACGACCGAGACGGCCGCCGCGGTGTGCCCGCTCGGGAAGCTGCCGCCGGTGTACCAGGAGTCGGTGTCGACCAGCTCGGGCCGCTCGAGGACCACGTTCTTGAGCAGCTGGGTGAGCCCGGCCGTGACGACGATCGAGCCGACGGAGGCGACGGCCAGCGCCGGGCGCCGCCGGATCAGCGCGATCGCCGCGACGAGCAGGGCGCCGACGACCATGGAGAGCGGGGTGACGTCCGCGAGCGCCCCGGCGGCGGCGCCGGTGGCCCGGCCGAAGACGAGGTCGGCGCCTCGGAGCCCCGAGTTCTCGACGCCCTGGCCCTGTGGGGTGAGCACGGCGAGCCAGTACACGGCGGCGACGCCGATCACGGCGAGGACGGCGGTGGTGATCCAGCGACGGGTGATGCGCTCACGGGTGGACACGGGGCCTCCTCTCGAGGGTCGGGCGGGCGGTGGTGAGCCGATGATGCCAGCGCAGCCTCCGCGTCCGCTCGGCACGCGCCGGAGGAGCGCCCGATCGCCGGACCGGTCAGCCGCGGAGCAGGCGCTCCTGCTCGGCAGCCCGCGCCTCGATCGCCAGATCGGGCTGGTCGGCGAAGACGCCGTCGACTCCCGAGCGGAGGATCATCGCGAACTCCTCCTGCCAGCCGCCGTACTCCGCCGGGTCCTTCCCGCGCCGGTGCACCTTCTCGAGGAAGCGGTTCTCCGCGCGCAGCGTCCAGCAGTAGACCTCGAGCCCGGCCGCGTGGGCGTGCTCGACGAGCGGACCGGTCCCCGTCGCCCGGCCGGCCGCGTCCCGGGAGAAGAGCATGCTCTTGTCGACGCTGATGCCGTCGACGACGCCGGCGAGGTTCCGCAGTCCCGCGGGCGTGGTGAAGGCGGAGTAGGGGGCCGCGTCGGAGCCGTGGGCGGCCACGAGGTCGGGCGGGGCGCCGCGCGACTCGAGCAGGTAGATCCGGCGGGTGCCGACACCGCTCACCCCGAGCCGCTCCAGGACGGTCTTCTCGAAGCTCTCGATCGTGAGCCGCGGATCGCGCGGACCCCAGCCCGCGGCGGCGAGCTCCTCGCGCAGCAGCACGTCCAGCGGCAGCCCGATCCCGGCGAAGTACGTCGCGTGCTTGATCTCGGCGACGAGCCCCGGCGGAGCGAGCGGATCGTCCTCCGCCGCCCGGTCCAGCAGCGCCAGCAGCTCGCTGAAGCGCAGCAGCGGGAACTGCCCGTCGAACGTGGCGCTGGAGCCGCGCACGGCCGGCAGCCGCTCGCGGGCCCGCAGCTCCGACAGCTCGTCCCAGGTGAAGTCCTCGGTGAACCAGCCGGTGATGTCGCGGCCGTCGATCCGCTTCGTGGTGCGGCGCGCGGCGAACTCCGGGCGCTTCTCGACGTCCGTCGTGCCGGAGATCTCGTTCTCGTGGCGCAGGACGAGCACGCCGTCGCGGGTCGCCACCAGATCGGGCTCCAGCGCATCGGCGCCCAGCGCGATCGCCAGCTCGTAGGCGGAGCGGGTGTGCTCCGGCCGGTAGCCGCTCGCTCCGCGGTGGCCGATGACGAGCGGTGACTGGCGCGCGGGCATGCCGCGATCCTACGGGCGGCACTGCGCGGCTCGCAGCGGAGTCGAGGTCCGCTCGAAGAGAACAGCCAGACTCTGAGAGGTGCTCTCAGATATGGTGGTGTCCATCGTCGCAGTCCTCTCGGATCCGCGGCGCACCCCGCACCCACAGCGACTCAGATCCGCGAGTTCCCTCGGAGACCAGCGCACCTGAGAGAAGAGGAACCATGGCAAGCAACAATCCGGCCTTCGGACGCCCGGAGTTCAGCAACCGCGGCTACGCCGGCCGCGTGCAGGACCTCCCGGACGTCTCCCCCGGCACGCTCGACCAGATGTACTCCCGTCCGGCCGCCGGCTCCGTCGAGACCGACCGGATGACCGTCGAGGACACCCTCGCCAAGACCGCCCTCGCCTTCGTCGTGCTCCTCGCGGGTGCGGCCGTCGGCTGGTTCG
Source organism: Rathayibacter sp. AY2B3 (assembly GCF_002931755.1). NCBI lineage: Bacteria > Bacillati > Actinomycetota > Actinomycetes > Micrococcales > Microbacteriaceae > Rathayibacter > Rathayibacter sp. AY2B3. The sequence continues at coordinate 17,040 of NZ_PSUG01000060.1, forward strand.
TCCCGGGTCTGATGCTCCCCGCCGTGCTCGTCGCACTGGTGCTGGGCATCGTCAACGCCTTCAAGAAGCAGCCGTCGCCCGCCCTGATCCTCGGCTACGCCGCGACCCAGGGCATCGCGGTCGGTGCGATCTCGAGATTCTTCGAGAGCGCGTACGCCGGAGCGGTCGTCCAGGCCCTCATGGCGACCGTCATCGTGATCGGCGTCACCCTGGCGCTGTTCATGAACGGCAAGATCCGCACCTCGCCGAAGCTCAACAAGATCTTCTTCATCGGCATGATCAGCTACGCGGTGTTCTCGCTGGTGAACCTGGGCCTCGGCCTCTTCGGCGTCGGCGGCGGCTTCGGTCTCCGCACCGGCTTCATCGGCATCGTGATCGGCCTCATCGCCGTCGCGCTCGCCACGTACTCGCTCGTGATGGACTTCGAGTTCATCCAGCAGGGCGTGCGCAACCGCCTCCCCCGCATCTACGGCTGGACCGGCGCCTACGGCATCCTGGTCACCGTCGTCTGGATGTACCTGGAGCTGCTGCGCCTCGTCGCGATCTTCCGCGAGTAGCACGGCGCACCACGTCCGACGGGCGCTCGACCTCCGGGTCGGGCGCCCGTCGTCGTTAACGGCCCCCGCCGTTCCCGGTGCTCTGCCGGGAGCGCCTGGCACGATGGAGCGATGAGCGCCGCTGACTCCCGGATCGTCGGCCTGGACGTCGCACGCGGCCTGGCCGTTCTGGGCATGTTCGCCGCCCACCTCGCCCCCGTCGAGAGCGAGATGCTCTGGAACGGCCGCAGCTCCGTCCTCTTCGCTGTGCTGGCGGGAGTGTCGATCGGGCTGATGACGGGCGGCGCGCAGCGCTCCTCCCGGCCCTGGCACGACACGGGGTCGATCCTGCTCCGCGGGCTGTACCTGCTCGTCATCGGCGTCGCCCTGACGCTGCTCGGGACGCCGATCGCGGTGATCCTCCCGCACTACGGAGTGATGTTCCTCGTCGCGGCGCTGCTGCTCTTCCTGCCGCGGGCGGTCCTCGCCGTGCTGGTCGCGGTCACCGCGATCGCCGGGCCCCTCGCGGTCGACGCGCTGACGAGCGCCGGCGGCTCCTGGCTCTCGACCCTGTCGCCCGACGAGGCGCTCCTGGCCGCGCAGCCCCTCACCTGGCTCACCCAGTACTACCCGGTGCCGTCGTGGCTGGCGTACGTGGTCCTCGGCCTCCTGATCGCGCGCTGCGACATCCGGTCCGCGACCACCCAACGCTGGATCGTCGTCGGCGGCGCGGTTTCGGCCGTGCTCGGCTACGGCGGCGGGCTGCTGCTCGGGGGGCCGGAGGCGGTGGAGGCGCACGCCAGCACCACCGCCGAGCTACTCGGGGCGGGCGGGGTCGCCTGCGTCGTCCTCGGCGCGCTGACGGCTCTGCTGCAGCGGCTGCCGCTCCTGGCGCGTGCGGCGACTCCGATCGCGGCCGTCGGTGCGATGCCGTTGACGATCTACTCGCTGCAGCTCGTGGCGCTGGCGGTGTACCTCGTCCCGTTCGAGCCGTTCGACTTCGAGGCGTGGCGCAGCTGGGCGCTGCTCGGCGTCTTCGTGGTCGGCTCGATCGTCGCCGCTCTCCTCTGGCGGCGGCTCGTGGGGCAGGGCCCGCTGGAGTGGCTGCTCGCGCGCGCGTCGCTGCGGCCTCGGGGTCCGCGTGCGGCGCTGGGTTAGGGTGGCCGGATGATCACGCGTCGCGAGGCCGCTCAGCGCCTCGACATCCCCCTCGAGATGGCGACGCGGCACGGCATCCCCACCCGCTTGTCGGAGGAGGAGCTCACTGCCCTCGAGCAGGATCCGCCCGCCTGGCTCGTCCAGTCGCGGGCGAACCGCACGGGCAGGCGCCCCGTGTGGGTGACTCTCGACTGCGCCGTCTGCGGCCGCTCCGAGGCCGCCCGCCCGAAGAAGTGGTGGCCCGAGTTCACGTTCCTCGTCTGCGAGGACCACTCCCCCGCCTCCTGGCCGCACCACCCCGAGGGCCACCGCCGCGACGAGTACGACGGCATCGGCACCCGCTTCATCGGCGTCCTCGACACCCCCGCCTGACCCGCGCTCGCGCGCCGGCCGCCTGCGCCTGCACCAGGAACGGCCCCGCAGGGGCTCGTTCCCACCGCCTGCACCCCGGGAACGGCCCCGCAGGGGCTCGTTCCCCACCGCCTGCACCCCGGGAACGGCCCCGCAGGGGCTCGTTCCCCACCACC
>NZ_PSUG01000061.1:0-18917 GCF_002931755.1 Rathayibacter sp. AY2B3
CCGGAGTCGGGGCGCCGTGCCATCGGCACCGCCGCCTCGATCGGCTTCGACCTGATCGAGATCCCGGCGCCCGCCGACCCCGACGCCTCCGCGTGGACCCCGATCGGCGACGAGCGCTCCGTGCTCCCGCGGTGCAGGAACTCGGGGTGCATCAGGCGGCCTTCGCGCCCGTGATCAGCGAGACGAGCTCGTCGCCGCTGGTCTCGGCGGTGCGGCGGCCGGCGACGGCGAGGCCCGCGCGCATCACCCACACCTGGTCGCTCAGGCGCATCACCTGGTCGAAGTTGTGGCTGATCAGCAGCACAGCCACTCCGGCGTCGCGCAGCTTGAGGATGATCTTCTCGACGCGCGCCGTCTCCTGGACGCCGAGCGCCGCGGTCGGCTCGTCCATGATCACGATCTTGCTGCCCCAGCCCGCGGCCCGGGCGATCGCGACCGCCTGGCGCTGGCCGCCCGAGAGGCGGCGGACCTTGCTGGTGACCGGCGGGACGTTCACGGCGAGGTCGCCGAGCAGCTCCTGGGCCGTCTTCTTCATCTGCGTCCGGTCGAGGAACCGCACCCCGGGCACGCCCTTGGTGAGCTCGCGGCCCAGGAAGAAGTTCTGCCACACGGTCAGGTCCTCGACCAGGGCGAGGGTCTGGTGCACCGTCTCGATGCCGCCGTCCCGCGCGCCGAGCGGAGTGGTGAAGTGCACCACGTCGCCGTCGAGGGTGATGGTGCCGGAGTCGGCGGGGTGCACCCCGGAGAGGCAGCGGACGAGGGTGGACTTGCCCGCGCCGTTGTCGCCGATCAGGGCGGTGATCTCGCCGCGGCGCATCGACATCGACGCTCCCTTGAGAGCGTGGACGCCGCCGAAGGACTTCTTGATGTCCCGCGCTTCGAGCAGGATGTCGCTGGTCATGGCTGGGCTCACTTCTTCTGGTAGCGGGTGATGAGGGCGGCGAGCACGACCACCAGGCCGACGGCGAGGGGCTGGTAGAACTGCGAGACGCCGAGCAGGGTCAGGCCGTTGGTCAGCGCGGTCAGGAGGAACGCTCCGATGATCGGGCCGACGATCTTGGCCTTGCCGCCGGTGAGGCTCACTCCGCCGAGCACGACGGCCGCGATGGAGTTGAGCAGGTACTGCGTGTTGATGGCCGGTTCCGCGGCGCCGACGCGGGCGACGAGGAGGAGCGAGCCGACTCCGGCGAGGACCGCGGCGATGATGTACACCGCGATGCGCACGCGCCCGGCCTTGATGCCGTTGGCGACCGCGCTCTCCTCGTTGCCGCCGACCGCCTGCACGTGCAGGCCGAAGCGAGTGCGGAACATGACGACCCAGGCGACGACTCCGATGACCGCGGCCAGGATGATCGGGTAGCCGATGATCCCGATCGAGCCGGTGGTGAGGCGGAGCAGCTCGGGGCTGCCGACCGTGATCGGCTTGCCGTCGGAGACGATCAGCGCGAGGCCGGTGGCCACCGAGAGCGTGCCCAGTGTCGCGATGAAGTCGGTGACCTTGCCCTTCGCGATCAGGAAGCCGTTGATCACTCCGATCAGCCCCGCGAAGAGCAGGGCCGCGAGCGCCGAGAGCCAGAAGCCCCAGCCGGCGCTCCAGCCGATGCCGAAGCCGACCGCTCCGACGGTCATCGTCGCCGAGATCGAGAGGTCGATGCCGCCGGTGGTGATGACGAAGGACTGGCCGATCGAGAGGATGACCAGGATCGCGGCGGCGACGAGCATCGCCTTGATGTTGCCGAGGCTGAGGAACGTCGGCGTCGCGATCGAGAACACGATCACCAGAGCGACGAGCCCGATCGGTGCGGCGTTCTCGGCCCAGAAGCTGAGCTGACGGAGGTTCGCCAGCAGCGGGGAGGCGCTGGCCGGGGGTCGGGCGGTGACTGAGGTCATGGTCGCTTCCTGGGTTGCCATGGGCGGGAGGTCCTACTTGCTGGGGACGAGCGCGGCGAGCGGGTTGTCGAACTCCTCGAACGGCTGGGGGAAGGCGCCGAGGGCCTGCTCCGCGGTCTCGGAGGTCACGAGCGCGGTGGGCGACTCGATCTCGGCGGGGATCTCCTCGCCGGCGCCGACGGCCTCGCACGCCTGCACGCCGAGCTGGCCGATCGCGTACGGGTACTGGGCGACGGTGGCGGTGAGGCCGCCGTCCTTCACGGACTGCAGCGCGTCCTCGTTGCCGTCGACGCTGACCACCTGGACGGAGCCGGTGAGGCCCGCGTTCTCGACGGCCTTGACGATGCCGAGGCCCATGTCGTCGTTCGCGGCGAAGAACGCCTTCACGTCGGGGTTCGCGGCGAGGATGTCGGTCGCCTTGGTCAGCGCCACCTCGCGCTTCCAGTCGGCCGCGGCCTCCTGGACGACGGTGAGGTCGGAGCCGATCGCGGCGGTGAAGCCGTCGACGCGGGCGGCGCTGGTGACGTCTCCCGAGACTCCGCCGATGACGGCGACCTCGGAGCCGGCGGGCAGCTGCTTCAGGAGGAAGTCGCCGGCCTTGCCGCCTGCGGCCTCGTTGTCGGTGCCGATGTAGGTGGTGACGTCGAGGTTCGCGGCCTGCACCGCGTCGGGGTCGAGCGGGCTGTCGATGTTGACGATCGTCTTGCCGGTGGCGGAGGCGAGGGCCTGCACCAGGTTCGTGCCGCTGATCGGGTTGACGATCAGGCAGCCGAAGTCCTGACCGGCGACGGTGGTGAGCTTGTCGGCCTGGCCGGTGGTGTCGCCGATGTCGGCGGCGGCCTGCACCGAGACGTCCACGGAGTCGTCCTTCGCGGTGTCCTCGATGCCGTTCTCCATCGCCTGGAAGAACGGGTTGTCGAGGCCCTTGATGACCGCGGCGACCTTGGTCGATCCGGAGCCGCCGGCGGCCGTGTCGCCACCCGAGGCGCAGCCGGTGAGGAGGAGTGCGAGGGCGCCGACCGGTGCGAGAACCGGGAGGAGGCGGCGTGCTGTGCGGTTCATCGTCATCCTTGAAGATCAGGGCACCACTGCGTGCCGGTGTACGAAAACTACCCGGGCTTTCGCGTTACCGCAATACGAAAGTCAGGGAACTTCAAGTTTCTCGTCGGCAGCCATGTACGCTGACCGTGACAAGAGGGGGAGCGATGACGGGGTACTCCACCGGCGAGGCCGGTTCGCACGTGGCCGACGTCCTCGCGCTGTTCCGCGAGCAGGGCGAGGTCTCGCGCAACGCGGTGATGGAGCAGACGGGGCTCTCCCGCTCCACCGTCAACCAGCGCCTCGCGACCCTCGTGGAGCTCGGCCTGATCGCCCCCACCACCGGCGGCGAGTCCACGGGCGGGCGCCCCTCGAGCATGTTCGCGATGAACCTGGTCGGCACGGTGTTCCTCACCGCCGACATCGGGGCGAGCGGATTCGTCGCCGCCGCCTGCGACCTGCGCGGCACACCCCTCCGGCACGAGAGCGGTGTCGTCGACGTCTGGGAGGGGCCGGACGCCGTGCTCACGCTGGTGCTCGCCGCGTTCGAGCGGCTGCAGCAGGGCGACGCGGTCGCCGGCATCGGCGTCGGAGTCCCGGGACCGGTCGAGTTCGCCGCCGGGCGCGTGCGCAACCCGCCGATCATGACCGGCTGGGACGACTTCGACATCGCCGGCTACTTCGCCGAGCCCTACGAGGGCGTGCAGGTCGTCATCGAGAACGACGCCAACGCCCGCGCCCTCGCCGAGTCGCGCCATCACGGCTCCGACAACCTGATCAGCCTCAAGCTCGGCACCGGGATCGGCTCGGGCCTCGTCTTCAACGGAGCGACGATCCGCGGAGCCGTCGGCGCGGCCGGCGACATCGGCCACACCCGCGCGGTCACCGGCACGGTCGACGCGGATCCGCTGCCCTGCCGCTGCGGCAACGCCGGCTGCGTGGAGGCCTACGCGAGCGGCTGGGCCCTCGTCCGCGACCTCTCTGCCGACGACCCCTCGATCAAGCACGTCGCCGACGTCACGGCCCGCGTGCTCCGCGGCGACATGCGCGCGACGCAGGCCGTGCGCCAGGCCGGCCGCGTCCTCGGCGAGGCGGTCGCCGACCTCGTCAACATCCTCAACCCGCGGACCATCGTCATCTCGGGCCAGCTCGGCGACTGCGGAGAGGTGCTGATGTCCGGCCTGCGCGAGCGCGTCTACCTGCGCACCCACCCGCTCGCCACGCGGCACCTGACCATCCACACGTCGGACCTGGGCGAGCTGGCCGGCGTGATCGGCCTCGCCCTGACGAGCGCCGACACCCCCCGCGCGGCGGCCGCCGCGAGCTGAGCGGGAGGCGCCCGGCCGCACCTGCAGCGGCGGAAGCGGCGTCGGCGACCCCCTCCGCCCCGCGCAGTGTTACGCCCGGCGACGAAGGATGACGCCGGGCGACGCGGGCCGGGACGAGCGGACCCGCGGTGCTCCATCATCGTGTCCGGGACGACGCGGAGAGGCCGCGGCCGCCCGACCCGTCCGAAGGAACACGATGATCCGGCTCGAGCAGCTCAGCAAGTCGTACGGTCAGGCGACCGTGCTCGACCGCCTCGACTTCTCGGTCGCGACCGGCGAGATCTTCGCCGTCGTCGGCCCGAGCGGTGCGGGCAAGAGCACGCTCGCCGCCTGCGTGAACCTCCTGGAGCGGCCCACCTCGGGCACGGTCGTCGTCAACGGGGAGGCGCTCTCGCAGCTCTCGGAGGAGCGGCTGCGCGTCGCCCGCCGCCGCATCGGCACCGTCTTCCAGTCCGACGGCCTCTTCAGCCGCCGCACCGCCGAGCAGAACGTGGCCCTGCCGCTGGAGTACCTCGGCGTCACCGCCGCCGAGACGAAGCGCCGCGTCGCGGAGCTGCTCGAGCGCGTCGGTCTCTCGGACCGCGCCCGCTACTACCCGCACCAGCTCTCCGGCGGTCAGCGCCAGCGCATCGGCATCGCCCGCGCGCTCGCCCTCCGCCCCTCGGTGCTGCTCTCGGACGAGGCCACCTCGGGCCTCGATCCCGCCTCGACCAGCGCGATCACCACGCTCCTGAAGGAGCTGCGCGACGACCTGGGCCTCTCGATCCTCTTCATCACCCACGAGATGGAGACGGTGCGCCAGGTGGCCGACTCCGTCGCCCGCCTCGACCACGGCCGCATCGTGGAGTCGGGGCGCCTCGTCGACCTGCTGCGCGACCCCGCGTCCCCGCTCGGCCTCGCCCTCAACCCGGTGCGCCCCTCCGTCGCGCCCGGCCCGGGGCTGGGCGAATGGGTGGTGGGCTACTCCCGCTCCGGAGTGCCGTCCGACTGGGTCACCCGGCTCACGGAGGCGGTCGGCCCGGTCGCGCTGCTCGGCGCGGCGATCGAGACGGTGGACGGGCAGGCGGTCGGCCACGCGACGATCGGGCTCGGCCCGGTCGACGAGGCGCGGCTCACCCGCGCGGCGGCCGAGCTCGGCCTGTCCGTCCGGCCCGCCGGCGTGCGCGTCCTCGCCGAGGAGGTGGCGGCGTGATCCTCCACCTCGACAACAAGGTCCCGCTCGAGCAGATCCCCGCGCTGGTGCTGCCGGCGCTCGGCGAGACGCTGATCATGGTCGGCATCGTCATGGCGGTCGTGGTGCTGGTCGGCGTGCCGCTGGGCGCTCTCGTGCACAACCTCGCTCCGGGCGGGCTGGCCGAGAACCGGGCCGCCCACCAGGTGCTCAGCGCCGTGATCAGCGTCGGCCGCTCGCTGCCGTTCCTCATCCTGATGGCGTCGATCATGCCGTTCACGCGCCTGATCACCGGCACCAACATCGGGATCGCGGCCGCCGTCGTGCCGATGTCGATCGCGGGGATCGCCTTCTTCACCCGCATCGTCGAGAACGCGCTGCGGAGCGTGCCGCTCTCGCTCACCCGCGTCGCCCGCGCCTCCGGAGCGTCGCGGCTGCAGGTGGTGCGGACCGCCCAGCTGAGCGAGGCGGTGCCGCAGATCATCGGCGGCCTGACGATCAACACGATCGCGATGATCGAGTACTCGGCGATCGCCGGGACGATCGGTGCCGGCGGCATCGGCTACGTCGCGGTGACCTACGGCTACCAGCGCTTCGACACCACGGTCATGCTCGCGACCATCGTGATCCTGGTCGCCACCGTCGCGACCGTGCAGCTCACCGGCGACGCCCTCGTCCGCGCCACCACCCCGGGAGCCTCCCGCTCGCGGCGAGCGCCGCGGGTCGCGGCCGCCGTCTAGAACCACCACTCCTCCTCCTGCGCCCTCGGGCGTCCCTCCCGCGCGCCCGCGCACCCCCTCCTCGAAAGGCACCGCCATGTCCACTCCCGACGACCTCGGATTCGACCTCAAGAAGAAGCGCCGCTGGCCCTGGATCGCCGGAGCGGCCGTCGTCGTGGTCGGCGTCGCCTCCGCGATCGCCGTCCCGCTCCTCTCCCCCGCCGTCTCGGCCAACGAGCAGGAGGGCGCGACCCTCTACGTCGCGACCGCCGAGGGCAACGCCTCCGAGCAGGCCCTGGTCGACTTCGTCGCGAAGGAGGTGGCGCCGCGCTACGGGATCACCGTCGCCTTCAAGGGGCTCTCGGACAGCAACACCATCAACCGCGCGGTGAGCGAGGGCGAGGTCGCGGCCACGGTGTACCAGCACAAGCTCTGGCTGGGGCAGGTGCTCGAGGCCAACCCCGACTTCGAGGAGGAGGCCGCCACTCCCGTCTTCCGCTGGGGCTTCGGGCTCTGGAGCGACAAGTACTCCGACGTCTCCCAGATCCCCGACGGCGGCACGGTCTCGCTCTACTCCGACCCCGCCAACGAGGCGCAGGGCCTCTGGCTGCTGCAGAACGCCGGCCTGATCACGCTGAAGCCGGGCACGGAGCCGGGCACCGCGACCCAGGACGACATCGCCGAGAACCCGAAGAACCTGCAGTTCACCCTGCTCGACTTCGCCGCCCAGTCGCGCGCGCTCCCGGACCTCGATGCGGCCGTCGGCTACACCGAGTACTACCTCGCCGCCGGCATCCCGATCGAGCAGCAGATCTTCGCCCCGCAGGCCCCCGACGACTTCGCCGGGCAGCTCACCATCGGCTCGGAGTACCGCGACACCGAGAACGTGAAGAAGCTCGTCCAGGCCTTCCAGGACCCGGCCGTGCAGGAGTTCCTCGCCACGGACGAGACGGTGAAGGGGATCCTGCTGCCGATCGACGGCTGAGCAGGGCCGGAGCGACGGGGTCGCCTGAGGAGTCGCGCGCGGCTTCTCGGGCGACTCGGCGTCTGCGGTCGTAGCGTGAGCTCATGAACACGTTCACTCTCCACAACGGTGTCGAGATCCCCGCCCTCGGACTCGGCGTCTTCCAGACTCCGCCCGACGAGACCCGCGCGGCCGTCGCCGCCGCGCTCGACGCGGGATACCGGCACATCGACACGGCGGCGGCCTACGGCAACGAGCGCGAGGTAGGCGAGGCGATCGCCGGCCGCGACGACGTCTTCCTCGAGACGAAGGTGTGGATCAGCGACTACGGCTACGACGAGACGCTGCACGCCTTCGACAAGAGCGCGGGCAAACTCGGCGTCGAGCGGATCGACCTGCTTATCCTGCACCAGGCCCTGCCCGAGGCCTTCGACCGCACTCTCGACGCCTACCGGGCGCTCGAGCGGCTGCTCGCCGACGGGAGGGTGCGGGCGATCGGGGTGAGCAACTTCATGGTCGAGCACCTCACGCGCCTGCTCGCCGAGACCGACGTCGTCCCCGCGGTCAACCAGCTCGAGGTGCACCCGTACTTCCAGCAGCGGCGGGTCGAGCGCTTCGGCTGCGAGAACGACATCCTCACCCAGGCCTGGTCGCCCATCGGCGGGATCACCGCCTACCGCGACTCCCCGCGCCGCAGCTTCGACGACCCGGTGCTCCTCGAGCTCGGCGCCAAGTACGGGAAGACGGCCGCGCAGGTGATGCTGCGCTGGCACCTGCAGGAGGGCCGCCAGGTCATCCCGAAGTCGACCCGCCCCGAGCGCATCGCCGAGAACATCGACGTGTTCGACTTCGCGCTCTCCGGCTCGGAGCTCGCCCGCATCGACGCCCTCGAGGCCGGCGTGCGCGGCGGACCGGAGCCCGAGGCCGTGACGCTGGAGGCGTTCGGCCGCGCCATCCCTGAGGCGTGAGGAAGGCGCCCGCGACGGGAACACCGGAGCCGTCGCGGGCGTTGCCCTCACCATGAGCGTTCCCCTCTCCATCCTCGACCTCGCCCCCATCGCCCCCGGTGAGACCGCTCGCGACAGCTTCGCCGCCTCCGTCGCCCTGGCCCAGGAGGCCGAGCGGAACGGCTACCGCCGCGTCTGGTACGCCGAGCACCACAACATGGCGAGCATCGCCTCCAGCGCGACCTCGGTGCTCATCGCGCACGTCGCCTCGCAGACCTCCACGATCCGCCTCGGCTCCGGCGGTGTCATGCTGCCGAACCACTCCCCGCTCACCATCGCCGAGCAGTTCGGCACCCTCGAGACGCTGCACCCGGGCCGGATCGACCTGGGGCTCGGCCGCGCCCCCGGCAGTGACCAGGCGACCTTCCGCGCGCTCCGCCGCGACCCCGACTCCTCCGAGCGCTTCCCGCAGGACGTGCTCGAGCTGCAGGCCTTCCTCGCCGGCGAGTCCCGCATCCCCGGCGTCAGCGCGACGCCGGGCGCCGGCACCCGTGTCCCCCTCTACATCCTCGGCTCCTCGCTCTTCGGCGCGCAGCTCGCCGCCGCCCTGGGCCTGCCCTACGCGTTCGCCTCGCACTTCGCTCCGGACGCGCTCCACCAGGCCGTCGCGGAGTACCGCCGCGGCTTCCGCCCCTCCGAGCAGCTCGACGCGCCCTACGTGATCGCCGGGATGAACGCCATCGCCTCCGACACCGAGGAGGACGCGCAGGAGCAGTTCGCGCAGATGAAGCGCGCCCGCCTGATGATGCTGCTGCGCCAGAGCGGGCAGATCCCCGTCGGCCAGACCTTCGACGACGAGGAGCTCGACGCCCTGCTCAGCGCACCGATCGGCGCCCACGTCGCGAGCATGACCACCTACACCGGCGTCGGTACCGGCGACCAGGTGGCCGACTACGCCGCCGACTTCGCCCGCTCCGCCGACGCCGACGAGGTCATCGTCGCCCACGCGTCGCTGCAGACGGAGGCCCGCCTGCGCTCGGTCGCGCTCCTCGCGCAGTCGAACGCGCGCGTCGCAGCCTGAGCCCGTCCGCAACCGAGGTCGAGCGGCCCGGCACTGGCCTGATGGGCCCCGTCGGACGCTCCGAGCCTCGGTTGCGAACGGCCGGCCCTGCACAGAGGGGGGACGGGCGGCGCGCATCGGCGGACGCGAGCAGAAGTGAGCCTCTAACGGGGGCCATCTTTGGGGGCACGACCCCGGGAGGAGCGCGTCCGCGGTGCCAGGCTGAGCCCTGTGTCGACGATGACAGGCAAGCGGCGTGAGCCCGGGGACGGCCCTGCGCGGTCGGCGGCCCTGCTGCTGCGGGTCTGCGCGGGCGACCGGACCGCCTTCCGGCAGCTCTACTCGCTCACCGCGAGCAGGGTCCTCTCCGTCGCGGACGCGGTGCTCGACGACCGCGCCGCCGCCGAGGAGGTCACGCAGGAGGTCTACCTCGAGCTCTGGCGCACGGCGCGCTCGCTCGACCCGGGCCGTCCCGTCCTCGCCTTCCTGGCCCAGGTCGCGCACCGTCGGGCCGTGGACCGCGCCCGGGCGGACCGGTCGGCGCGGCGCCGGGAGGTGCAGTACACGGTCCTCGACCGGCCGAGGGATCACGAGTGGGAGCGCTCGGACGTCCGACTGGCCCTGGCGCCCGCGGCCGGCGCGATCCGGCAGCTCGCCGCCATCCACCACGACGTCCTCTACCTCGCCTACGTCCGCGGATACAGCCACTCCGAGATCGCCGAGGAGCTGTCGATCCCCCTCGGCACCGTCAAGACCCGGCTGCGCGACACCCTCATCCGCCTGCACACGCAGCTGCAGCCCCGCAGCCCGGCGGACCCGGACGACGGACCGGGGCGGCGCATCCGGCACTGACCGCCGGTGCGGACAGAACTGCGCCACCGGGTTCGCACGCCCGAGGACCGGTGCCCGGCGCGCTCAGCCCGCCTGCGTCGCGCCCGAGACGGCGAGCCCGACGATCACCGTCAGCACCGTTGTCCACAGTGCGATCGCGACGCCCTGCCAGAGCAGGATCCGCCCGCGGCCGACTCCCGCGCCCGCCAGCATCACCGCGGTGAAGTGCGTCGGGAGCAGCAGCGGCCCGAGCAGGCTCACGCCCGGGACGCCGTAGCGGGTGAAGGCCCGCTGGAACTTCTCGCGCCGCGGACTCGTCCGCTTCGCCTCCGAGCGGCCGGTGATCGCCGAGCGGACGCCGGTGCCCAGCAATACGAGCAGCGCCACGCAGACGAAGTTGCCGATCGCCCCGGCGAGCCCGGCGACCACCGGGTGGATGCCGCCGATGATGCCGATCGACGCCGCCCCCTCGCCCTCGATGAAGGGGACGGCCCCGGCCGCCGCGACGACGAGGGGCTGTACGAGTTCCGGAACGCGGCCGATCAGGTCCTGGAATCCGAGGATCGCGTCGCTGATGATCGTCATGGTCGTGCCTTCCGATGCGGGGCCCCGGCTCTCGGGACTCCTCCATCCGACCGTGTCCGGGAGCGCCGCGGCAGTGCCGCCGGGTCACCGCTGTCCGGGACGATCGACGGTCCGAGGGGTGACAAGTGTCATGGTCGTAGCCTGGGCCGCATGGTGAACACGACCGAGGCGGATCCGCCCGTGCGCGCAGGCCGCGGCGTCGCAGTGACCTGGTGGTACACCCTCGCGTCAGCCGCCTCCTTCGTGGTGGTCGTCCTGGCCGTCTGGTCCGTGGCGGTGCTGAGCGCCGAGGCCGAGGAGTGGCGGAAGGGCGCGTACTTCCTGGGCGCGGCCGCCTGGATCGCGGTGTTCTCGCCGACCGCGCTCGCGTACCGGCGCGCCGACCGCGAGGGTCCGGTGCGCCTCCGGGCCGCGCCGACCCTGGTCTTCTGCCTCGGAGTGGCGGCCGCCGCGCTCACCGGCACGGCCGCCGGGAGCCTCGCGCTCGGGCTCTCGCTCGCCGCGACCCTGGTCGCCGTGCTGCCCTGGCAGAGCGGGGTGCGGCTCCGGGTGATGGTGCTCTGCACGATCGTCCTCGGGGTCGCGGCGGTGCTCGAGCAGACGCGCGCGGCACCGGACGCGTCGGCCGCGCTCTCGACCCTCCTGCTGTTCGCGACGCTGCTGCCCCTGACCGTCGTCAGCGCGCTGTGGTGGTGGGACATCGTTCGCGAGCTCGACCGGGCGCGCGCCGCCGAGGGCCGGCTCGCCGCCGCCCAGGAGCGCCTGCTGCTCGCCGGCGACGTGCACGACCTCCAGGGCCACCACCTCCAGGTCATCGCGCTGCAGCTCGAGCTCGCCGAGCGTCTCCTCGGGAGCGACCCGGAGGCCGCGCTCGAGCAGCTGCGCGCCGCCCAGCGCTCGGTCGACGGCGCCCGCACCGGCACCCGCGAGCTGGCGACGCGCTTTCGCAGCGTCCCGCTCGTCGACGAGCTGGCCAACGCCGCCGACCTGCTCCGCTCGGCCGGGCTCCGCGTCGAGCTCGAGGTCGACCCGGCGGCGGCCCAGGCGCCCGCCGAGACGCTCGGGCCGGTGGTCCGCGAGACGACGACGAACATCCTCAAGCACGGAGGCGGCACCAGCGCGCGGCTGCGGCTCGCGCGGGAGCGCGACGAGTGGCGGTTCGAGGCGGTGAACGACCTGGCCCCGGACGCGGAGGAGGCGGACGGGACCGGCTCGGGCGTCCTCGGCATGGCGGAGCGGGTCGAGCGGGCAGGCGGGACGCTGCGCACCGGGGCGGTCCGCCGCTCCTTCGAGCTGGACGCGCGCCTGCCGGTCGGGAGCGACTCGTGATCCGGGTGCTGATCGCCGACGACGAGGACATGATCCGCACGGCGCTGGCCGCGCTCCTCCGCCTCGAGGAGGACCTCGAGATCGTGGGCGAGTGCCGCGACGGCGAGCAGGCGGTCGCGGAGGCGCTGCGCCTGCAGCCCGACGTGTGCCTCTTCGACGTCGAGATGCCCGGGCTGGACGGGATCGAGGCGGCGGAGCGGCTGCGCCGGGTCTCGGCGACGCGGGTCGTGGTCGTCACCCGGCATGCGCGGCCGGGGGTCCTGCGGCGGGCGCTCGGAGCGGGCGTCAGCGGCTTCCTGCCGAAGTCGCGCCGGGTCGAGGACGTCGCCGAGGTGATCCGCCAGGTCGCGAGCGGACGCCGCTACGTCGATCCGGAGATCGCCGCCGACGCCCTGGCGAACACGCGCAGCCCGCTGACCGACCGCGAGCTCGACGTGCTCAGCGCCGGCTCCCGCGGCGAGACGATCGGCGAGATCGGCGCAGCGCTGCACCTCTCCTCCGGCACCGTCCGCAATCACGTCTCGTCGATCCTCCGCAAGCTCGACGTCGACACCCGGCAGCGCGCGGTCATCGAGGCCCGCGAGCGCGGCTGGATCTGAGCGCACGGCCCGGCTGCACCACCGCCGACAACGCAGAAGTCGTCGCACTCGAGCGCGAGTGCGACGACTTCCGCGTTCTCGCGAGCGCCCCCGGGTCAGGCCGTCGGCGTCCAGATCCGCATCGTCGACGGTCCGCGGTTCGCCCAGCGGTGGTACGGCCGGAACTCCGCCTCGAAGCGGCGCCCCTCCTCCACCGGCACGGAGCCGTAGGGCCAGCCGGGAGCCGCCTCCCGCGTCACGAGAGCCACGCGCGCACCCTCCGCGGTCGCGACGGGCGGCACCGAGGCGTCGACCGCGATGTGCTCGGTGTCCAGACCCTCGGGCAGGTCGAGCGACTCGATCGCCAGCACGAACGGCCCGCGCTCGAGGGCGACCTGGCCGCGCACCGCGTCGATCCGGGGGTGCGGGGCCACGAAGCGGGCCGTCATCGGCAGCGAGAGCCGCACGGTGTCGCCGGCGGAGAACGCCCGGCGGACGGTGACGGTCGGCGTCGAGACCGGCTCGCCGTCGAGCAGCGCCGAGCCCCGCGCGAACGGCGGGACCCGCAGCGTCAGCGCGAACTCCGCGTCCTCGAGGATCCGCACGACGATCTCGCCGTCGGCCGGGTACTCCGTCTCGACGCGCAGCGCGACGCCTCCGGTGCGCACCTCGTAGGCGCCGTACTGGTGCAGCTGCACGCCCTCGTCGGTGGCGGTCGCGAAGCCGAGCTCCACGCTCGCCAGGGTGCGGGCGGTGTTGGTCGGGCAGCACGAGACCCAGAACCAGGGCGCGCGGAGGCTGGACTGCGCGCGGTCGGTCTCGCGCGACTCGTCCGGAGCCACTCCGTCGACGCGCTGCTGCAGCGTGTTCGTGTAGAAGAAGGCGCGGCCGTCGTCGCGGGTCGCGGGGAGCACCGCGTTCAGCAGCGTCCGCTCCATGAGGTCCGCGTAGCGGGGCTCGTTCGAGCCGAGCAGGAGGCGCCAGCTGAGCATCGTGGAGCCGATCGCCGCGCAGGTCTCGGCGTAGGCGCGGTCCGGGGGCAGCTCGTAGTCGGCGCCGAACGCCTCGTCCTGGTGGTGCGAGCCCATCCCGCCCGTGACGTAGGTGCGCCGTTCGACGGTCGCCTCCCACTGGCGGCGGACCGCCTCCTCCAGCTCGGCGTCGCCGGTCTCGACCGCGACGTCGAGGGCTCCGGAGGCGAGGTAGAGCGCCCGCACCGCGTGGCCGCGCAGCACCTCCGCGTCGCGGACGGGCACGTCGTCCTGGAAGTACTCGGCGCCGAACGCGATCGGCTTCAGCGTCCCGGTGCCGCGCCTCTCGACGAACAAGCGGGCGAGCTCGAGGTAGCGCTCCTCCCCCGTCGCCCGCGCCAGCTCGGCGAGCGCCGGCTCGATCTCGGGGTGGCCGCACACGGCGACCCGCCCGTCGGGGCCGAACTCCCGGTGGACGTGGTCGGCGAGGCGCCGCGCGACCTGCGGCAGGAGGTCGTCGTGCCCTGTCCTCAGCCTCGCTACGGCGGCCTGGATCAGGTGCCCGAAGCTGTACAGCTCGTGGCCCCACTCCAGATCGGAGTAGCGCGCGCGCTGGCCGGGCCGGCCGAAGCTCGTGTGCAGGTACCCGTCCGGATCCTGCGCGGAGGCGACCCGCGCGACGAGGTCGTCGTACCGCTCCTGCAGCCCGGCGTCGTCGCTCCGGCCGAGCTCCCAGGCCATGGCCTCGAGGAGCTTGTAGACCTCCGAGTCGACGAACTCGATGCCCGCGTGCGCGTCGCCGCCCTCGGCGGACGAGATCGAGCCGTCGGCCGCGCGGTCGAAGTTGCCGGCCCAGCCGACGCGCTCGATCCACGAGCGGCAGTGCTCGATGACGGCGGAGGAGTTGAGGTCCTGGTAGTGCTTCCAGAAGCCGCCGGTGAGGCGGATCTCGTCCTGGCGGAGCGGCCGGAGCACGCTCCGCGAGGGGGCGACCGGGCCGCCGAGGGCGGTGGCGGTGGGGGCGGTGAGGGTCACGGTGTCTCCTTGGAGGGACGGGTCAGTCCTTGACGGCGCCGGCGGTGACTCCCGCTGAGACGTACCGCTGGGCGACGACGAGGAGGACGGCGGCCGGGAGCGAGGCGACCACGGCGGTCGCCATGATCGAGTTCCACTCCTGGTTGTTGTTGCCGATGTACTTGTAGATGCCGAGGGTGATCGGCTGGAGCTTCCCGCCGCTGTCGAGCGTCGAGGCGAAGATGAAGTCCGACCAGGCCCAGAGGAACGCGAACAGCGAGACGGTGACCACGGAGTTGCGGCTGATCGGCATGATCACCGAGGTGAAGGTGCGCCAGGCGCTCGCTCCGTCCATCCGGGCCGCCTGGGTGAGCTCGTCGGGGATCCCCGACATGAACGCCGTGAAGATCAGCACGCCGAACGGCACCGCGATGGTGGAGTCGGCCACGATCAGGCCCGGGATCGAGTTGAGCAGCCCGAGGTTGAGGTAGATGGCGTAGAAGCCCATCGCCATGATGATCGCCGGGATCATCTGCGCGATCAGGAGCACGAACGAGAGGGCCTGCCCGCCGCGGGGCCGCAGCTTCGCCAGCGAGTAGGCGGCGGGGGCGGCGATGGCGACGGTCAGCAGCACCGTGCCGAGGCCGACGACGAGGCTGGTGCCGAGGTAGGGCAGCTGCTCGCTCAGCACCGCCTGGTAGCCGGTGAACGTGGGCGAGAAGGGGAACCAGTCCGGCGGATCCTTCCGCATCGAGCCGGTCTGGGTGAGGGAGACGTTGATCATCCAGTAGACGGGGAACAGCATGATCGCCGTGAGGGCGATCCCGACCACCGTCAGGTACCAGGGGCGGCGCGCGGTCACGAGTCGGCCTGCTTCCGCTGGACGCGGATGTACACGAGACCGAAGACGAGGGCCAGGATGATCAGCAGGTTGCCGACCGCCGCGGCCGGTCCGAAGTCGGGCAGCATCGAGCCGAAGCCGAGCTGGTAGGTCCAGGTGGCGAGCGTGGTCGAGGAGTCGGCGGGGCCGCCCTTCGTCATGATCCAGATGATGTCGAACACCTTCAGCGTGTAGACGAGGCCGAGCAGGATCGTGATCGCCGACACCGGGCGCAGAAGCGGCAGCGTGATCCGCCAGAACTGCTGGGCGCCGGTCGCGCCGTCGAGCGAGGCCGCCTCGTAGAGGTCCTGCGAGATGTTCTGCAGGCCGGAGTAGAGGATCACCAGGTTGAACGGGATGCCGATCCAGATGTTCGCGATCAGGACCGCGATCAGCGAGGTGCTCGGCGAGGTGAGCCAGTTGATCTGCCCGATCCCGAACGACTCCAGGAACGCGTTGACGATGCCGGAGTCGCTGTTCAGCATCCACGACCAGGTCGACGCCGACACGATCAGCGGCAGCAGCCACGGCACCAGGAACAGCGCCCGGAGCGTGCTCGCGAGCGGGAAGCGGCGGTAGAAGAACACGGCGAGCGCCAGCCCCAGCGTGAACTGGAAGACGAGCGAGACGCCGGTGAACACCGCGGTGTGCAGCAGCGCCGGGCCGAAGGTCGCGTCCTGGAACACCTGGACGTAGTTGTCGAACCAGACGAAGGGCGCGTTCCCCTGCACGAACGAGCGGACCGTGTAGTCCTTCAGGCTCAGCTCGAGGTTGCGGTAGAGCGGGAACGCGTAGAAGACGAGCAGGTAGGCGACGAGCGGAGCGAGGAACGCCCAGGCGACGAGGCGGCCGCCCTCGGGGCGCCAGCGGCGCCGGCGGCTCTCGGCGGCCGGGGCGGGCGGGGCCGGCGGCTCGGTGCCGCGCCGCAGGAGGCGGGCGGTCTCGGTGGCAGTGGTCATGGTCTCTCCCGTCCGCCCGGCCGGTGCGCGGAGCACCGGCCGGGCGGACCTCGTTCGGGGAGCAGGAGCCCCCGGTCGTCCTACTTCGTGGCGGATTCGGCGGCCGACTGGGCGGCCTTCAGGGCGTCCTCGGGCGACTGCGAACCGCTGAGCACGGTCTGCACCGCGCCCCACAGCTGCTCCGAGATCTTCGGGTACTTCGTCCCGAGGTCGTCCGAGGTGCGGCCCTTCGCGGCCTGCACGGCGGTGACCCACGGCTCGAGGTCGGCGTTGCCGGCGACCTGCTCCTGCTGCGCCTCGGCCGTCGGCGCGATGTACGAGAGCGTGTTGTCGGTCGTGACCAGGCTCTCCGTGGAGGTCAGGCACTCGGCGATCTTCTTCGAGGTCTCGTAGCGCGCCGTGTCCGACTGCATCGGAAGGGTGAGGAACTCGCCTCCGGTCGGTGCGGGGGCCGCTCCGCCGTCCTTCGACGG
This sequence comes from Rathayibacter sp. AY2B3, assembly GCF_002931755.1. Taxonomy (NCBI): domain Bacteria; kingdom Bacillati; phylum Actinomycetota; class Actinomycetes; order Micrococcales; family Microbacteriaceae; genus Rathayibacter; species Rathayibacter sp. AY2B3. The sequence goes on from NZ_PSUG01000061.1 coordinate 16,738, forward strand.
GATGGTCAGGACGCCGTAGTCGATGCCCGACGCCTTCGCGTTGGCCAGCTGCCAGGTGCCGTTCTCGCCGAACGCGTACTCGCCGGTCTCGAACTCCTGCCAGCTCGTGGTCTGCGTGTTGCCGATCACGGAGTTGGGCGCGTAGCCCTTGTCGAGCCAGTCCTTCCAGAGCGAGACGGCGTCGACGGCGTCGGACGAGTCGAGCTGCGTCAGGTCGGCCCCCGAGCCCCAGAACCACGGCAGGAACTGGAAGGTCCCCTCCTCGGTGCCGATGCCCGAGAACGTGATGCCCTTGCCTCCGGACGCGGTGACCTTCTCGAGCGCGTCGGTCAGGCTCGCCCAGTCGGTGATCGAGGAGACGTCCACGCCGGCCTTCTCGAGGACGGCCTTGTTGTAGTACAGCGCGAGTGTGTTGGCGCCGATCGGCACTCCGAAGGTGTCGCTGCCGGTCTGACCGGCGGCGAGGATGTTCGCATCGATGCCGTCGGTGGAGAGTCCGTTCTCGGCGGTGGTGGTCAGGATCCCCGATTCGGCGAGCGTCGAGACCACCGGGTTGTCGACGAGCAGGAGGTCGGGCGAGTTGCCCTGCTGGCCCGCGAGCAGCGCCTTGTTGGTCAGGTCGGTGGTGTCGTAGCCGGTGCGCTCGACGGTGACGCCGGCCTCGGTCCCGCAGGAGTCGATGAGCTTCGCCCAGTCGGACGTCTCGTCGAACTGGGGGTACGGATCCCAGAACGTGTAGCTGCCTCCCGCGGCGGAGCCGGAGTCGCCCCCTGTGCCGCTCGCGCAGCCGGTCAGTGCGGCGGCGGCCGTTCCCAGCAGGACGGCGGCGGCGAGGCCCCGAGCGTGCTTCCTCGTCTTCACGGATGATCCCTTCGTCGTTGACGGATTCCTCGGCAGTCGTCCCGATCGTCTGCGCCGGGCCGAAACTACTTTCTGTCGGGTAAACCTAGGCAGAGGGGGGCGGTCCGTCAAGAGAAGCCACCTTTTCGGTCTTTTCGGTTTTTCCGCGGAGTCGTGCGAGGATCGACGCGGCGGCCCGTCGGGCCCGGAACGGAGGACCGGTGTCACCACGAAAGCCCACCGGCACCATCACGCTCACCGACGTGGCGGCCGCCGCCGGCGTCTCGATCGCCACCGCCTCGAAGGCGCTCAACGGCCGCGACCAGGTGCGCGCCGAGACCCGCCAGCGCGTGCTCGACGCCGCCGAGGCCCTCTCCTTCACCCCGAACCCGTTCGCGCAGGCCCTCAACTCCCGGCGCACGGGCACCATCGGGATGCTCACCAACGACCTCGACAACCGCTTCGTGCTCCCCGTGCTGCTCGGCGCCGAGGACGCCTTCGGCGCCGGGTCGACGTCGGTGCTGCTCTGCGACGCCCGCGGCGACTCGATCCGCGAGCAGCACCACATCAAGAACCTGCTCGCCAAGCGCGTCGACGGGATCGTGGTGCTCGGCCGGACGACGAACCCCCGCCCCTCGATCACGCGCACCATCCCGGTGCCGGTCGTCTACGCCTACGCGCCCTCGGAGGATCCCCGCGACTCCTCCTTCACGCCCGACAACGTGCAGGCCGGCGTCCTCGCCGCCCGCCACCTGATCGAGCGCGGACGGACCAGGATCGCGCTCGTCAACGGCGAGCCGAGCTACACCGCCGCGCACGACCGCGCCCGGGGCGTCGAGCAGGCGCTGACGGAGGCGGGGCTCCCGCTGGTCGGCGGCGGCGTCCTCTTCGGGCAGTGGTCCGAGAGCTGGGGCCGCCAGTGCGCCGAGACGCTGCTGCGCGCGCATCCGGACCTCGACGCGATCATCTGCGCGAGCGACCAGATCGCCCGCGGCACCCTCGACCATCTGCGCGAGACCGGCCGGCGCGTGCCGCAGGACGTCGCCGTCGTCGGCTTCGACAACTGGGACCTCCTCGTCGAGGCCGCCCGCCCCCCGCTCTCGAGCATCGACATGATGCTCGACACGCTCGGCCGCGCCGCCGCGGAGGAGCTCTCGAACGCGATCCACGGCCGCCCGACCACCGGCGTGCAGGCCATGCCCGTCCGCTTCGTACCGCGGGAGTCCTCCGGCTGACGGCGCCCGCCGCTCCGCTCGGCCGCTCCGCTCCGCCGCTCGAACCACCGAGACGCCCCGGTGACGGCGGTGTCTCGGGTCACAGGGTGGCGTCTCGGCGGAGCG
>NZ_PSUG01000062.1:0-18702 GCF_002931755.1 Rathayibacter sp. AY2B3
GGTGGCCGGCCGTGCGGCGCGCGGGGTCGAGGTAGACGGCGTCGAAGCCGTCGAGGTCGAAGGCCTCGGCCGTCGAGTGCACGGCGCTCGCCGCGGGGAACGGGGCGAGGTTGAAGCTGGCCAGGGTCGCGGTGACCTCGTCGGCCTCGACGGCGGTGACCGCCAGGTCGATCGCGGCCAGGGCGAGGGCGTCGCCCCCGATACCGCTGCCGAGGTCGGCGACGCGCGCCGCTCCCGCGGCGGCGAACCGGCCGGCGTGCAGTGCGGCGACGCGCAATCGCGTCGCCTGCTCGAGTCCCGCGTCCGTGAAGAGCATCGAGCGGGCGAACTCGCCGAACTTCGCCTCCGCCTTCTGCCGGAGCCTCGCCTGGGTCAGCACCGCGGCGACGAGGACGGGGGAGTGGCCGGCCGCCCGGAGGCGTGCCACGGCCCGGACCAGATCGTCCGACCGGTAGCCGTCGAGGGAGTCGAGGAGCCGGAGGCCCTCGGGGGAGAGGAGCTCGACCAGCTCGTCGCGTCGCATCCGGCCATGGTAGGCCACGGCCTCCCGGCGGGTCCGCCGCCCCGCTTGGCACTCTGATTGCACGAGTGCCAGCGGAGCCCCTACGATGGATCTAGCACTCTCGGAGCGTGTGTGCCAGAACCGCGTTCCGCCCACATCGTCGTCAAGAAAGAGGTCAACCGTGTCGGTGTCCATCAAGCCGCTCGAAGATCGCATCGTCATCAAGCAGGTCGAGGCGGAGCAGGTGACCGCTTCCGGTCTCGTCATCCCCGATACCGCCAAGGAGAAGCCGCAGGAGGGCGAGGTCGTCGCCGTCGGACCCGGTCGCATCGACGACAACGGCAACCGCGTGCCGCTCGACGTCGCCGTCGGCGACAAGGTGATCTACTCCAAGTACGGCGGAACCGAGGTCAAGTTCGGTGGCGAGGACCTGCTGGTCCTCTCCGCTCGCGACGTCCTCGCGGTCGTCGTCCGCTAGGCAGCATCCCTCGGAAGGGCCCGTCGACCTCGGTCGGCGGGCCCTTCCGTCGTTCCCGGTCCTCCTCGCGACCAGTGGCCTGATCCGCCCGGTACAGGACCGTCCCCCCGCCCCGCGCCTGCGTAGCATCGGGGGAGTGACCAGCTCCCGCACCCCCGCCGAGTCCGTCTCGCCGTCCCCCTCGGACGTGCCCCTCGGCGAAGGAGTGGAGGCTCTCGGCGCCTCCGGACGCCCGGGCGGGATGTCCGGCACGGGGCTGCTGTTCGCGTTCTCGGCCTACCTGCTCTGGGGCGCGATGCCCCTCTACTTCATCGCGATGGCGCCGGCCTCGCCGTTCGAGATCGTCGCCTTCCGGGTGCTCTTCTCGCTCGTGTTCTGCGTGATCCTGCTCACGGTCCTCCGCGGCTGGCGCTCCTTCGGCGCGCTGCTGCGCCGCCCCCGCCTGCTCGGCGTGATGGCGATCGCGGGCGTGCTCATCTACGTCAACTGGCAGGTCTACGTGATCGCCACGACCACGGGCCACGTCATCGAGGCGGCTCTGGGCTACTTCATGAATCCGCTGGTCACGGTGCTGCTGGGTGTCCTGGTGCTGCGCGAGCGCCTGCGGCCCCTGCAGTGGGCCGCGATGGGCGTCAGCGCGGTCGCGGTGCTGGTCATCGCGGTGGGCTACGGATCCTTCCCGTGGATCTCGCTCGCCCTCGCCTTCTCGTTCGGCCTCTACGGCCTGGTGAAGAGCCGCGTCGGAGGCACTGTGGACGCGGTCGGCGGGCTGACGCTCGAGACGCTCTGGCTGACGCCGCTCGCCGTCGTGCAGCTGGCGGTCGTGGGCTCCACGGTGGGTCTGACCCTGACGACGGAGGGGACGGGACACGCCCTGATCCTCGCCTCGGCCGGCATCGTCACGGCCGTCCCGCTGCTCCTGTTCGCGGGCGCCGCCCGGCGCCTCCCGCTCTCGATCGTCGGCTTCGTGCAGTACCTGACGCCGTTCCTGCAGTTCCTCGTCGGGGCCTTCGTCCTGCACGAGGAGATGCCGCTCGAGCGCTGGATCGGCTTCGCGCTGGTGTGGGCCGCCCTGGCGATCTTCTCAGGCGACCTCGTCGCCGCGGAGCGCAGACGGCGCCGTTCCTCCGTCTGATCTGCGGAACGCGTCGTCCTGACGCGGTGCGACGGCGGAATGGTAACGATCCGGTCGCGAAACGTATTGGTAACACCCCTGTATTGTTCACGGCTGCTTCGAAGGTTAGGTTGGCCGAGCGGTTGCCACCGGCGCCGCTCCCACTGACACACACCTCTCAAGGAGCAACATGGGCGTTTACGCGAAGGCCGGCTCGGCCCGCGCGCGGTCCCTCCGGGCAACCCTCGGCGGCGTCGCCATTCTGGGCGCCAGCGCTCTCGTCCTCGCCGGCTGCGCCGGCGGCGGCGACAGCGGATCGGGCGGCGACAGCGGCTCGGGCGACCTGTCCCTGAAGATCGGCACGATCCTCCCCCAGACCGGCACCCTCGCCGTCCTCGGCCCGCCCGAGATCGCGGGCGTCGACCAGGCGGTCGTCGACATCAACGACGCCAAGGCCGGCATCACGATCGACGTGGAGCAGAAGGACTCGGGCGACACCACGACCGACATCGCGACGCAGTCGGCCACGTCCCTCATCGCCGACAACGTCTCCGCCATCATCGGCGCGGCGTCCTCGGGCGTCTCGAAGACCTTCATCGACCAGGTGACCCAGGCGGGCGTCGTCCAGATCTCGCCGGCCAACACCTCGCCGGACTTCACGACCTACGACGACGACGGCTACTACTGGCGCACCGCTCCCTCGGACGTGCTCCAGGGCCGCATCCTCGGCAACAAGATCCTCGGCGACGGCAAGACCAACGTCTCGATCCTGTACATGAACGACGCGTACGGCACCGGCCTCGAGAAGAACATCAAGGAGACCCTCGAGGCGGGCGGAGCATCCGTCGCGGCCGAGGAGATCTTCGAGCCGGCCTCGACCGACTTCAACTCGGCGCTGACCTCGGTCCTCGCCCCGAACCCCGACGCGCTGGTCGTCATCTCGTTCGACGAGATCAAGACCATCGCGGAGCAGCTCTCGGCGAAGGGCTTCGACTTCTCGAAGCTCTACGGCACGGACGGCAACTACGGCGTCATCGGCGAGTCCGACACCAACGTCGACATCGCCGGCGCGCAGTTCACCAACCCCGGCGTCCAGGCGTCCGAGGACTTCCAGAGCAAGCTGCAGTCGCTCGTCGAGTCGCAGGGCAACGACGCGCTGACCGTGTTCAGCTACGCGCCGGAGTCGTACGACGCCACGGTCCTGACCGCTCTCGCCGCGCTCCAGGGCAAGGCGACGGACGGCGCGACCATCCGCGACAACCTCATGTCGGTCTCCGAGGGCGGCACCAAGTGCACGACCTTCGCCGACTGCGCGAAGCTCATCGCCGACGGCGAGGACGTCGACTACGACGGCCTCTCCGGCCCGATCTCGTTCGACGAGAACGGCGACACCAGCGAGGCCTCGGTCTCGATCTACAAGTACGGCACGGGCAACACCACCTCCTTCGAGGAGACCGTCGAGGGTTCGCTGAACTGACGACGCGGTGACGCGGCTCCTGCCGCATCCCTGAGGGGCTCGGTCTTCGGACCGGGCCCCTCCGCCGTTCCCGGAGCGCAGAGGCGGAGACGCACCGGTCGCGCGGACGGGCGCAGGGAGGCGGGGCGGCCGTCGCGGAGGCGACCGCTGTCCGGGCGCGGACGAACGGCTCCGCGGCGTCCAGGGCCTCACGCGGCGTCGAGGCGGCCACTCCAGGGGAGGAGGAGCCCCGGCGGGCAGTGGGCGCCTCCGAGCGCCTCTCTCGGCCTCGAGGAGCGCCGTGACGGACCGCGGGCGGGAGCGACGACGTCGAGCGGGAACGCAGAAGCGCGCGCCCTCCGAGGGAGGACGCGCGCTCCGTGTGCAGCGGAGAGCCTAGGAGGCGCGGAGCAGCTCCGCCTCCTGCGCGAGACGGTACGTGACGAAGGAGCGGCTGTAGTTGCGGCGCTTGCCTCCCGTGGTCTCGGCGATGACGACCTGGGCGTAGACGCCGACGACGCGCCAGCGCTCGTAGTCGCCGATCGCACCTGTGCCGAAGCCGGCTCCGAGTTCCACAGGGGCGGGGGTGTAGCTCTTCATGGTCGGCTCCTTCGAGGCGGACGACGCGGCGCTCGAGGCGCTGCGGGGAGGGGAGGAGATCGGCGGCCGATCGCGGTCCCTACCGGGGGAGAGGGGACCGGGACGTGCCCCTGCAGGGCTGTCCCGTGTCCCCAAAACTACGGCAGGAGGGGCGATTTCCTGTCCCCCTCGTGGGGGTCGCGGGTGCGGAGAGACTCTCGCTGTCGTGCCCTCGTTCCGCGGACAGGAGGCGAGGTCGCCGACCCGCCGTCCCGCTGACGTCCCGGGGTGCGCCGCGTGCCACGGAGAGACCGCTGGAGGCCTGTCCGCGGCCGGGAAGCGGCCCGACCGACCCTCCCGCGGGCACTCCGTGCGGCCGCGTCTCCGGGCACCGGACCGCCCGCCTCCCCGGGCCGGCCCCTCCGACTCTCCGGGCCGAACCGGCCTCCGTCCGGGGCCGTTCGACCTCCCCGTGGGGCCGCGCCGGCCCTCCGAGCCGCTCGCGCCCGCTCCGCCCCCCCCCCGGGAACGACGAAGGGCCCGCCGTCCGGAGACGACGGGCCCTTCGCGGCGGAGTCAGCCGCCGACGGTCGGGGTGCTCGTGGTGACCTCGTTGGTCGTCGCGAGCGTGCCCAGGTAGAGCTCGATGACCTTGGGGTCGTTCATCAGCTCCCGGCCCGCGCCCTCGTAGGCGTCGCGGCCCTGGTCGAGGACGTAGCCGCGGTCGCAGATCTGCAGCGCCCGCCGCGCGTTCTGCTCGACGATCATGATCGAGACACCCGCGCGGTTGATCCTCTGCACGTTGACGAAGGTCTCGTCCTGCCGCATCGGCGACAGGCCGGCGCTGGGCTCGTCGAGCAGCAGCATCGACGGATCCATCATCAGAGCCCGCGACATCGCCACCATCTGGCGCTCACCGCCCGAGAGCGACCCCGAGCGCTGCTTGAGCCGCTTGCTGAGCTCCGGGAAGAGCTCCGTGACGAACTCGAGCCGCTCCTTGTACAGCTTCGGCTTCTGGTACATGCCCATCTCGAGGTTCTCCTCGATGGTGAGCGACGGGAAGACGTTGTTGTTCTGCGGCACGAAGCCCACGCCCTTGGACACCAGCTTGTCGGCCTTGAGGCCGGTGATGTCCTCGCCGTTCAGCACGACGGTGCCCTGGCGGATGTTGACCAGGCCGAACATCGCCTTCAGCAGCGTCGACTTGCCGGCGCCGTTCGGGCCGATGATCCCGACGAGCTCGCCGCGCTTCACGTAGACGTTGGAGCCGTTGAGGATGTTGACCCCCGGCACGTATCCCGCGTGCAGGTCGTGCGTCTCGAGGGTGTTCGGAGTCGTCGTGTCGGCGGTCATCTCTCGTCCTTCTCGAATTCGACGGCCGGGGCGTCGGTCGTCGGGGCGACGCTCGTCGGCGCGGAGGCCGGAGCGGCGGCCGGAGCGTCGTGGCCGGGCGTCGGGATGCCGGCCTGCTCCGCCTGCAGCTCCACGTCCTCGCGGACGAGGTCGGAGTCCATCTCCTCGGCGATCTCGAGCTGGCCCTCGATCGTGCCCAGGTCGGTGTCGTGGTGAGCGCCCAGGTACGCGTCGATGACGGCCGGGTCGTTCATCACAGTCGAGGGCGGGCCCTCGGCGACGACCTTGCCCTCGGCCATCACGATCACCCAGTCGGCGATCGTGTTGACCATGTGCATGTCGTGCTCGACGAAGAGCACGGTCATGCCCTCGTCCTTCAGATTCACGATGTGGCCCAGGAGCGACTGCGTCAGCGCCGGATTCACGCCGGCCATCGGCTCGTCGAGCATGACGAGCTCGGGCTCCGACATCAGCGCCCGCGCCATCTCGAGCAGCTTCTTCTGGCCGCCCGACAGGCTCGACGCGTAGTCGTCCCGCTTGGTGTCCAGCTTGAACTTCTCGAGCAGGCGGATCGCGCGCTGCTCGATCGAGTCCTCCTCCTTCGACCACAGCGGGCGGATGAGCGAGGTGAAGATGTTCTCGCCCTTCTGCCCCTTCGCGCCGAGCAGCATGTTCTCGAGCACCGTCATGCCGCCGAGCGCCTTGGTGAGCTGGAACGTGCGCACCATGCCCATCCGCGACACCCGGTAGGCCGGGACGTTGGCGAGGTTCTTGCCCTTGAAGTTCCACTTGCCGGTGTTGGGCTTGTCGAAGCCCGTCAGCAGGTTGAAGAACGTGGTCTTGCCGGCCCCGTTCGGGCCGATCAGGGCAGTGATGGATCCGCGGGGGATCTCGAGGTGCTCGACGTCGACAGCGGTCAGTCCGCCGAAGCGGCGGCTGACGTTGTCGGCGACGACGATGGGGTCCTTCTTCCTGACCCCGGGGACGATTGCTTCCTCGGTGATGTCCGAGACCGGCGTCTTAGGCAAAGTGCAGATCCTTCTTCTTGCCGAAGATCCCCTGGGGTCTGAAGATCACCAGGAGCATGAGGGCTACCCCCACCACGATGAACCGGATGGGTCCGGTCTGCACGGTGGTGAGGCGGATGAGGTCGTTGTTGAGGACCCCGGTGTCGATCCCGAGCGTGAGCAGTCCGTCGGTCAGACCGAGGACGACCCAGAAGATGATCGAGCCGACGACGGGTCCGAAGACCGTCGCAGCGCCGCCCAGCAGCATGATCGTGTAGAGGAAGAACGTGAGCTGGGTGCCGTAGTTGTCGGGCTGGAGCGAGCGGGGGAGGATGAACAGCGCTCCTGCGAGGCCTCCGAGCACGCCGCCCAGGATGAGCGCCTGGATCTTGTACGAGAAGACGTTCTTGCCGAGCGAGCGCACGGCGTCCTCGTCCTCGCGGATGCCCTTGATGACGCGGCCCCAGGGGCTGCGCATCAGGAGGAACACCAGGAGGCAGGCCAGGAGCACGAGGCCCCAGCCGACGATCCGCACCCACCACTGGTCCTGGCTGTAGGTGAGCACGCCGATGCCCCAGCGGCCCTCGGGGAGCGGGTTGAGGTCGTTGAACGCCTTCGCGGCGCCGTTGATGCCCTCCGAGCCGCCGGTGATCGCCGAGAACTCGGGGGTCTTGACCGAGAGCCGGATGATCTCCGCCGCCGCGATCGTGACGATCGAGAGGTAGTCGGCCCGCAGCCGGAGCGTCGGGATGCCCAGGATGAGCGCGAAGACGGTCGCCGCGACGATCGTCGCGAGGAAGGAGCCCCAGACGGGCCACTCGAACTTGACCGAGGTGATGGCGAAGGCGTAGCCGCCCACCGCCATGAAGCCGGCCTGTCCGAAGTTGAGCAGCCCTGTGAATCCGAAGTGGATGACCAGGCCGATGGTCGCCAGCGCGTACGCGGCGACAGTGGGATCGACGATCTGCCCGATCGCCAGCCAGATGAAGTTGAGGTTCATGGTGTCCTAGCCGATCCGTTCCTTGCGGCCCAGGATTCCCTGCGGCCTGACCAGGAGGATGATGATCATGAGAACGAGCGGAGCCACGTACTTGAGGTTCTCCGGGATCCAGATCGTCGAGATGTTCATCATCAGTCCGATGATGAGCGAGCCGACCAGCGCGCCGTAGGCGGAGCCGAGTCCGCCGAGCGTGATCGCCGCGAAGATCAGCAGCAGGATCGACGCTCCCGTGTCCCAGCGCAGCGACTGGTAGTAGCCGATGTAGACGCCCGCCAGTGCGGCGAGAGCGCCCGACATCACCCAGACGACGCGGATGACGCGCTCGACGTTGATGCCCGAGGCGGAGGCGAGGGCGCGGTTGTCCGAGACCGCCCGCATCGCCTTGCCGATCTTCGTCTTCGTGAGGACGTAGGCCACGGCGACGATGCAGACGACGCCGACGACGGCGCCGACGATGTCGGTGAACTTCAGGCTGATCCCGAGCTCCGGCACCGTGAAGAACGGAGCGGTGCTGTTGGGGAGCGAGAGGCGGTCGGCCCCGAAGAAGAAGACGAACACGTAGCGCAGGGCCAGCGAGAGGCCGATCGTCACGATCATCAGCGGGATGAGCTGGATGCCCTTCTTCCGCAACGGCTTCCAGAGCAGCCCGTCCTGGACGAAGCCGAAGGCCCCGCCGAGGATCACCGCGATCGGGATGGCCAGCAGCGCCGGGAGTCCGAAGACCCCGGAGAAGAGGTACGCCATCAGCGCACCGAAGGTGACCAGCTCGCCGTGAGCGAAGTTGTTCAGGCCGGTCACGCCGTAGATCAGAGAGGCTCCGATCGCCGCGAGGGCGATCAGGAGCCCGAAGATCAGGCCGGTGACGACCTTCGGCCAGAAGATGATCCAGAACGTGTCGGCCGACACCGGCTGGTTCACCGCGTTGGACGTCCCGTCGGGGTTCGTCGCGTCGTTGCCGGTCGTGCCCTCGGTCGCGGGGCTCGTCGGAGCGGCGGAGTCCGTCGGGACCGGGACGGTCGCCCCGGAGCCCTTCGGGTTGGCCGTCGAGACGATGAAGTTCACGATCTGATTCTGCGAGGCGACGATCTTCACCTGCTTCGGGTTCTGACCCGCGGCGGGGTAGCCCTTGTCGGCGGGCAGCGACTCCTCGTCGACGGTCACCGTGTAGGTGCCCGCGGCGTCGAGGGGGAACGTGGCCCGGCCGTCCTCGCCGGTGGTCACGGTCGCGGAGGCGTCACCGCCGATCTCGACGGTCACCCCCGTCAGGTTCTCGTTCGTCCCCTGCACGCGGACCCAGGCGATGATCGACTGGTCGGCGGTGGTGGCGGCGAGTGCGGCGGGGGCCGCCGCGGCGATCCCGGTGAGGGTCGCGGCGAGCAGACCCAGGGCCAGGAGGCGGTCTCGGAGCCTCGGGCGTCTCCTATCCACGGGGCGCCTCCCGGTCCGTCGGATGCAGGGTCGTCGAGCGCTGGCGGCGCATCGAACGGCTGGCTGTGAGCAAGACGTCTACCTCTCGTCAGGGTGCACAGACGGATGGGGTCTCCGGGCACGCCCGAATCGCCGTCGTCAAACAACGTTGGTTGACCATACGTTCCGCATGTGTCGGCGGTGTTTCACCGTCCGCACTTACGCGTGACGACATTATGAGGGAGAGGAGAGCGCTCCAGCGCCCATCCGAGGCCCGTCGGCCGCAGCGTCGAGGAATACCGCGGGCCCCGCGGCGCTTAAGATCGAACAACCGTGGCGCTCGTGAGCGGACTCCTCCCGTCCTCTCCGGGCTCCCGCACTCGACCTGCTAAGGGGCATTGATGGACCAGCCGGATCCCTTCGGATTCCTCGGACTCACCTACGACGACGTCATGCTCCTCCCGGGGCACACCGACGTCATCCCGAGCGAGGCCGACACGGCCTCCCGCCTCACCAAGCGCATCAGCGTGGCGACCCCGCTGCTCTCCGCGGCGATGGACACCGTCACCGAGGCGCGCATGGCGATCGCGATGGCCCGCCAGGGCGGACTCGGCGTCCTGCACCGCAACCTCTCCATCGCCGACCAGGCCGACCAGGTCGACCGGGTGAAGCGGAGCGAGTCGGGAATGGTCTCGAACCCCGTCACGACCACCCCGGACGCCACCGTCGCGCAGGTCGACGACCTCTGCGGCCAGTACCGGATCAGCGGCCTCCCCGTCGTCGACTCCACCGGCGTGCTCGTGGGCATCATCACCAACCGCGACATGCGCTTCGTCTCGCCGTTCGAGAAGGCGACCACGCTCGTCCGCGACGTGATGACCAGCACCGGCCTGATCACGGGCCGCGTCGGCATCCCCGACAGCGAGGTCATCGCCCTCTTCGCGCAGCACAAGATCGAGAAGCTGCCGCTCGTCGACGCGCAGGGCAAGCTCGCCGGGCTCATCACGGTCAAGGACTTCGACAAGTCGGAGCAGTACCCGAACGCCACGAAGGACGACGAGGGCCGCCTGCGGGTCGGCGCCGCGATCGGCTTCTTCGGCGACGCCTGGCAGCGCGCCACCGCCCTGCTCGACGCGGGCGTCGACGTGATCGTCGTCGACACCGCCAACGGCGACTCCGCCGGCGTGCTCGACATCATCCGCCGCCTGAAGTCCGATGCGGCGTTCGCCGGCGTCGACGTCATCGGCGGCAACGTCGCGACCCGCTCCGGGGCGCAGGCCCTCGTCGACGCGGGCGCCGACGCGATCAAGGTCGGCGTCGGCCCCGGCTCGATCTGCACCACCCGCGTCGTCGCCGGCGTCGGCGTCCCGCAGGTCACCGCGGTCTACGAGGCGTCCCTCGCCGCGCGCGAGTCCGGCGTCCCCGTGATCGCCGACGGCGGCCTCCAGTACTCCGGCGACATCGCCAAGGCGCTCGTCGCCGGCGCCGACACCGTGATGCTCGGCTCCCTCCTCGCGGGCTGCGAGGAGAGCCCCGGCGACCTCGTGTTCCAGAACGGCAAGCAGTTCAAGACCTACCGCGGAATGGGCTCCCTCGGCGCCCTGCAGACCCGCGGCGAGCGGACCTCTTACTCGAAGGACCGCTACTTCCAGTCCGACGTCCCCACCGACGACAAGCTGATCGCCGAGGGCATCGAGGGCCAGGTGCCCTACCGCGGCCCGCTCGCGAACGTGGCCTACCAGCTCGCCGGCGGACTGCGCCAGTCGATGTTCTACGTCGGAGCGCGCACCATCCCCGAGCTGAAGGAGCGCGGGAAGTTCGTGCGCATCACGGCGGCCGGGCTGAAGGAGTCGCACCCTCACGATGTGCAGATGGTGGTGGAGGCGCCGAACTACCGGCGCTGAGGGCTTCTGGTGGGGCCGCCGGCGGATCGGGATCGCGGCCCCTCTGCCCGACGGGCCTGCGGCCCGTACGCCCACCACGCCGGAGGGGCCGCGATCCTGATCCGCCGCCTCCCTCCGGGAGACGAGCACCGTAGTCCGTCTGGCGAGCCGGGGGGCGCAGCGCGAGCGGCGCGAGGCGCCGCCGCGACTGCGGGGGAGGGCTTCCGCCTCTGCGGACGCGAGGGAGTGGTCACTGCCCGTACCGCGCGAGTGCGCGACGGAGCCGGGAACGGCGTTCCGCGTTCCAGTGGATCGTCGTAGCGGCCGTGCGGAGTTCACGTGCTCGTGCGACAGAGCCGACCCGCTCTGCGGAACGCGACCACCCGCTCGTGCCGACCGTGGGCGAGCGATCGGGGCTCTGGAGCATGGTGGGAGCGCGAACCGGGGATCCGCGTGTCAGCGGATCGTCGTGGCGCGGTCGCGGCCCGCTCTGCGGATCGCGTCCACCTGTTCGAGCCGCAGCTGACACCGCTCGGCGGTGACCGGCGATCCGCGTGCCAGCGGATCGTCGTAGCGCGGACGGAGGACGCTCTGCGGAACGTGACCACCCGCTCGAGCCGACTGCGGGCGAGTGACGAGCGGAGCGAGGAGCGAGCCACAGTAAACTCGGCCTCATGGAGATCGAGATCGGGCGCGCCAAGCGCGCCCGCCGCGCGTACGCCTTCGACGACATCGCCGTCGTCCCGAGCCGCCGGACGCGCGACCCCGAGGTCGTGTCGGTGAAGTGGTCGATCGACGCGTACCAGTTCGCGACGCCGATCCTCGCCGCGCCGATGGACTCGGTGGTGTCGCCGGCGACGGCGATCCGGCTCGGGCATCTGGGGGCGCTGGGCGTGCTCGACCTCGAGGGCCTGTGGACGCGGTACGAGGACCCGGAGCCGCTGCTCGAGGAGATCCGCCGGCTTCCGGCCGAGACCGCGACGCAGCGGATGCAGGAGATCTACTCCGCTCCGATCCGCCCCGAGCTGGTGACCGCGCGCCTGGCCGAGATCCGCGCCGCGGGAGTGACCGTCGCCGGTGCACTGTCGCCCCAGCGGACCGCGGAGCTCTACCAGACCGTCGTCGACGCCGGGGTCGACGTGTTCGTCATCCGCGGCACGACCGTCTCGGCCGAGCACGTCTCGCGCGACACCGAGCCGCTGAACCTCAAGAAGTTCATCTACGAGCTCGACGTCCCCGTCATCGTCGGCGGCGCCTCCACGTACACCGCGGCGCTGCACCTCATGCGCACGGGCGCCGCGGGCGTCCTCGTCGGGTTCGGCGGCGGTGCCGCCTCCACCACCCGCACGACGCTCGGCATCCAGGCTCCGATGGCGACCGCGGTCGCCGATGTCGCCGGCGCTCGCCGCGACTACCTCGACGAGTCGGGCGGACGCTATGTGCACGTCATCGCGGACGGCGGCCTCGGCACCTCCGGCGACATCGTGAAGGCCGTCGCCGTGGGCGCGGACGCCGTGATGCTCGGCTCGGCGCTGGCCCGTGCGACCGACGCTCCGGGCGGCGGCTGGCACTGGGGCGCGGAGGCGCACCACCCGCAGCTGCCGCGCGGTCGGCGCGTCGAGGTCGGCACCGTCGGCACCCTCGAGCAGGTCCTCTACGGCCCGGCCACCGGCGCCGACGGCACGGCGAACCTCATCGGCGCCCTGCGCCGCTCGATGGCGACGACCGGCTACTCCGACCTCAAGGAGTTCCAGCGGGTCGAGGTCGTCGTCGCTCCGTACCAGCCGAGCTGACGCTCACCGACCGAGGGAACCCCGGACCGTCGAGGCCGCCGTGAACAGCCGGCTTCCTCGACGGTTGGGGGTTCCCTCGACGCGTCGGACGCCTGCGCGGGACAGCCGGACGAGCAGGGGGCGGACCTCGTACGCTTCGCGCCAGCCCCAGCGGACGACGCTGCGGACCCGGGCGCGGAGCCGGTCCTCGCGGCGCTTCTCGGCCAGCAGCATCTGCTCAGGCGAGCGCCCCCGGAGGAACGCCGGGTCGGTGTACTTGTGGTCGCCGTCCGCTTCGCCGATCACGCTCGCCTCCTCGAAGAAGAAGTCGACGATCCCGGCGAGCCCGTCCTGGTCGCGCACAGGATGCTGGAGTACCAGCGCGGGCAGCCCGCCGACGTGCACCGCTACTCGGCTGATCGACTCGAGCGGAGTCTCGGAGGCGGGATCGGCGAAGGCGATCACGGCGGCGCTCGTCGTGCGGCCCCGGGAGCCCGGGGGCAGCTCCGCGTGCCGGCGCAGGAGCTCCTCACGCGTGAGCAGGGGCGAGCCGCCCTCGTCGACGAGGCGGAGGGCGTGGTCGGCCGCGACGACGGCGCGCCGGAAGGAGGAGAACCGCGCCGGATCGAAGACGGTCTGCGCGAGGTCCGAGACGGCGAGACCGTCGATCAGCGCGAGCGAGGGCAGACGCGCGCCCCGGTGCTCGGCGACGCCGTTGCGCGTCCGGCTGCCCACGTCCGTCGCCCCCTCGACGTGGACGGTCTCCGCGAGCGGCTCGACCAGGGGGAGTCCCCAGACCGCAGCCGCCGACTCGCGGAGGAAGAAGGGCGCGGTCCAGGTCGCGGCCACTGCGTCGATCCGCGCCCGCTGCCTCTCGTCCACCGAGGCCTCCGCCCATTCGCCCGCCCGCACGTACACTCCGCGGCGCAGCCGCACGAACTCGTCCGACCGGCCGCACGCCTCGTCCCGGAAGATCCTCACCGCACTCATCCCCCCACTCTCGCCTCCTCGCCGCCCCTGCTCCCCTCCGCCTTCCCCGTCTGTGGAAACTCCCCTCCACCCCCTGTGGACAGCGAGGGAACCCCGGACCGTCGAGACCGCCAGGAACTGCGGGCTCCCTCGACGGGTCGGGGTTCCCTCGGCCGGAGGGTCCGCAGCGCGCCTAAGCTGGAAGTCCCGAGTGGGAGCGCCGCACGGCGCGGAGGGAGCACGCATGGTCGAGGTCCGCAGGGTCAAACTGCCCGGTGTCGGCGTTCTGCACACCTTCCTGACGGCCGACGGCGGCAAGGTCGGCGTCATCGCCCACCGCTCCGGCCACAGCGACCTGATCACGTTCGCCGAGGGCGACCAGGACGGCGCCAAGGTGTCCCTCCGCCTGAGCGACGACGAGGCGCACACGCTCGCCGAGCTGCTCGGCGGCACGCAGATCACCGAGTCGCTGACCGCGCTCGACCAGATCCCGGGCCTCTCGATCGACTGGTTCACCGTCGACTACGACGACCACATCGCCGGACAGCAGCTCGGCAAGCCGGCCGACCGCGGGATCGTCGGGCTGACCGTCGTCGCCGTGGTCCGGGGTGACGCCGCCAACCCGGCGCCGGCCCCCGACTTCCGCGTCTTCCCCGGCGACACCCTCGTGGTCGCCGGCAGCCCCGAGAAGGTCGCCAAGGCGTTCGCGTTCTTCCGCACCGGCAGCTTCGCCAAGACGGTCGACGCCCCGCCCGGAGCCTGAGGATGCACCACGGCGAAGACCTCATCGTCCTCGGCGTCCTGTTCGTCGTCGCCTACGTCCTCGGCCGGCTGGGGAGGACGATCGGGCTCCCGGCCATCCCGATCTACATGGTCGTCGGGCTCCTCGCTAGTCCGAACTTCCACCTCTTCCCGCTCGACTTCGAGTCGAGCTACATCGAGCTGACCGCGGTCTTCGGACTGATCCTGCTGCTGTTCAACCTCGGCCTGGAGTTCGACCAGGACGAGTTCTTCGGGAACGCCGGCCGCCTGATCCTCTCCGGAGGCTCCTACATCGCGGTCAACATGGCCGTCGGCCTGGGCTTCGGCTTCGCGCTGGGCTGGGGCAGCCGCGAGGCGCTGATCATCGCGGGCATCACGGCGACGAGCTCGAGCGCGATCGTCACCAAGCTGCTGATCGAGCTCAAGCGCCTGGCGAACCCCGAGACGCCGATGATCCTGGGCGTCACGGTCGTCGAGGACATCTTCATCGCGGTGTACCTGGCGATCGTGTCCGTCGTGCTCTCGGGGGAGACGGAGCCGTGGCCGGTGGTGCTCAAGCTCGTCATCGCGTTCGCGTTCCTCGTGGTGATGTTCGCGATCGCCCGCTGGGGCGGGAAGGTCGTCTCCCGCTTCTTCCGCACCCGCGACGACGAGCTGTTCACGATCCTGTTCTTCGGACTCGCCATCCTGTTCGGCGGCATCGGCGAGGTCCTCGGAGTGACGGACGCCATCGGCGCGTTCCTGATCGGACTGGTCATCGGTGCGACGCGGTTCCGGTCGAGGGTCGAGCACATCGCGATCCCGCTGCGCGACGTGTTCGGCGCCTTCTTCTTCGTCAACTTCGGTCTCGGGCTGGATCCCGGCGCGTTCCCGAGCGTCGTGGTGCCGGTGCTCATCGCCGCGGTGATGACCATCGTCCTCAACCTCGGCGCGGGGCAGTTCGTCGCATGGCTCAACAAGCTCGGACCGCGCGCCGGCCTGAACGCGGCGTTCATCCTGCACAACCGGGGCGAGTTCGCGCTCATCCTGGCGACGCTCTCGCTCTCGGCGGGGCTCGACGAGCGGATCCAGCCCTTCGCCGGCCTCTACGTGCTGATCATGGCCATCGTCGGGCCGATCCTCGCCTCGCGCTCCGAGAGCATCGGCGCGTTCCTCTCGCGGCGGAGGCACCGCCCGGCGCCTGCAGCGGCCACGGCGATGGACGAGGAGGACTTCGCGCTCGTGGAGGCGGCGATGGCCGCGCCCGCCGTCGCCGCGGAGGAGGCCCCCGCTCCTCCGAGGCGCCCCTCGGAGCCGGACGAGCTCGACGACGAGTTCCCCGATCCGATGCGCCAGGCGCTCATCGACCAGGCGATGCAGCAGTCCGACGGCGCCGACGACGCCCGGCCCCGCCGCCCGAGGGAGCCCGACTACTGATCCCACGGAGCTCCCACACTCACGGGTTAGGCTCGATCCGGCTCGCGGGACACCGCGCGGATCGACGGCGGACGAGGGACGAATGACGCAGAGCACGGTCGGGCAGGTGGCCCGGCGCCCGCGCTGGATCGCCGCGCTGGCGCTCGCGCTCCTGATCGCCGGGCTCTTCGCCGCCCTCGGGCAGTGGCAGGTCGGCCGCGCGGTCGAGGCCGCGGCTCCCGACTCCGGAGTGTCGGAGACGACGCTCCCGCTCGGCGAGGTCGCGACCCCCTCCCGCTCGATCACGGCGACCGCCGACGGCCAGCGCGTGGACGGCTCGTCCGTCCTCGTGCCGGGCGGGGCCGAGATCCTCGGCGGCCGCCTGAACGGCGAGCAGCCGGGCTGGTGGGTCATCGCCCGCACGCGCACCGCCGACGCCGACCTCGTGCTCGCCTACGGCTGGACGCAGGACGAGGCGCAGGCGCAGTCCGTCGCGGACGCGCTGAACAGCGGGAGCGAGCAGGCGCCCTCCTCCTTCACCGGCCGCCTCGTGGCCAACGAGGCCGCGGAGGCGCCGGCGGAGGGCCTGGATCCCGCGACCCTCACCGCGCTCTCCGTCCCGGCGCTGATCAACCGCTGGCCGGACCCGCCGCAGGACGTCTACCAGGGCTACGTGGTCGCCGACGAGCCGGTCGCCGGCCTCGAGGCCATCGACTCCCCGGCGCGCGTGAGCGACGTCTCGCTGAACTGGCTCAACGTCTTCTACGCGATCGAGTGGGTCGTCTTCGCCGGCTTCGCCCTCTACCTCTGGTTCCGCCTCGTCAAGGACGCGTGGGAGCGCGAGGCCGAGGAGGCGCTCGACGCCGAGGAGCGCGCCCGCGCCGACCTGGGCGACCGGGCCGAGGCCCCCGCCCCCGCACCGTAAACTGGTCGCCATGCCCCTCGAGCCCAAGCCCGCGCAGTTCCCTGCGATCCGGAGCGCACTGCGCTTCTACCGGGTGACCTCGATCATCACCGGCGTGATGCTGCTCCTGCTCTGCGCGGAGATGCTGCTCAAGTACGTCTTCCACCTCGAGCTGTTCGCCTTCGGCCAGCAGGGCGTCCTGCACTTCGCTCCGATGTACGAGGTGCCCGGAGGCGAGTTCAAGTCCAGCGGCACCGGGGCGAACCTGTCCACCGGCATCCTGATCGCGCACGGCTGGTTCTACGTCGTCTACCTCTTCGCCGACTTCCGCCTGTGGAGCCTCATGCGCTGGCCGTTCACGCGCTTCGTGCTCATCGCGCTCGGCGGCGTGGTGCCCACCCTCTCCTTCTTCGTCGAGACCCGCATCGCCCGCGAGGTCGAGCAGTACCTCGAGCGCCGGACCGCCGGCACCGACCCGAAGACCCCGACCGACTCCGTGGAGGCCCCCCATTAGCGAGCAGCCCACCGCTCCCCAGCCGCACCTGGCCGCGCAGCCCGTCCTCGTCGTCGACTTCGGCGCGCAGTACGCGCAGCTGATCGCCCGCCGGGTCCGCGAGGCGAACGTCTACTCCGAGATCGTGCCCTCGAACGCCACGGCCGCCGAGATCGCCGCGAAGTCGCCCGTCGGCATCATCCTCTCGGGCGGCCCCTCCAGCGTGTACGAGGAGGGCGCTCCGCAGCTCGATCCCGCGATCTTCGACCTCGGCGTCCCGGTCCTGGGCATCTGCTACGGCTTCCAGGTGATGGCGAAGACGCTCGGCGGCGAGGTCGCCAACACGGGGCTGCGCGAGTACGGAGCGACCGACGCCGCCCTCTCGACCGACGGCGGCGTGCTCCTCGGCGAGCAGCCCGCCGACCAGACGGTGTGGATGAGCCACGGCGACTCGGTCGCTCAGGCGCCCGCGGGCTTCGAGGTCCTCGCCTCCACGAGCTCCACCCCGGTCGCCGCCTTCGGCAACGACGAGCGCCGCCTCTACGGCGTGCAGTGGCACCCCGAGGTCAAGCACTCCGCCTACGGCCAGGCCGTGATCGAGAACTTCCTCCACCGCGCCGCGGGCATCCCGGCCGACTGGAACTCCTCCAACGTGATCGACGACCAGGTCGCCGTGATCCGCGAGCAGGTCGGCACAGGCCGCGTCATCTGCGGCCTGTCCGGCGGAGTCGACTCCGCCGTCGCCGCCGCGATCGTGCACCGCGCCATCGGCGACCAGCTCACCTGCGTCTTCGTCGACCACGGACTCCTCCGCAAGGACGAGCGCCGCCAGGTCGAGGAGGACTACGTCGCCGCGACCGGCGTCCGCCTGGTCACCGTCGACGCGCGCGAGCAGTTCCTCGACGCGCTCGCCGGCGTCAGCGACCCGGAGCAGAAGCGCAAGATCATCGGCCGCGAGTTCATCCGCACCTTCGAGGCCGCCGCCGAAGCGCTCGTGCTCGAAGCGCAGGGCGAGGGCGAGACGATCGACTTCCTCGTCCAGGGCACGCTCTACCCCGACGTCGTCGAATCCGGCGGCGGCACCGGCACCGCCAACATCAAGTCCCACCACAACGTCGGCGGACTCCCCGAGGACCTGCAGTTCGCGCTCGTCGAGCCGCTCCGCACCCTCTTCAAGGACGAGGTCCGCGCGATCGGCCGCGAGCTCGGCCTCCCCGAGGCCATCGTCGGCCGCCAGCCCTTCCCCGGCCCCGGCCTGGGCATCCGCATCGTCGGCGAGGTCACCCAGGAGCGGCTCGATCTGCTGCAGGACGCCGACGCCATCGTCCGCGCCGAGCTCACCGCCGCCGGCCTCGACACCGAGATCTGGCAGTGCCCCGTCGTCCTCCTCGCCGACGTCCGCTCGGTCGGCGTCCAGGGCGACGGCCGCACCTACGGCCACCCGATCGTCCTGCGTCCCGTCTCCTCCGAGGACGCGATGACCGCCGACTGGACCCGCCTGCCCTACGACCTCCTCGCCCGCATCTCCAACCGCATCACCAATGAGGTGAGCGGCGTGAACCGGGTGGTGCTGGATGTGACCTCCAAGCCCCCCGGCACCATCGAGTGGGAGTGATTCCGCGGGTCTC
>NZ_PSUG01000063.1:0-18695 GCF_002931755.1 Rathayibacter sp. AY2B3
GCACGACGACCGCCATCCGCCGCCACGGAACACCGTCGCGCAGCCGCCGCTCGCGCAGCAGCCGCGCCACCGTCGGCGCCTCGCGCGCCGCCGTCTCCGAGGAGGAGCTGCCGTGATCGACGCCCTGACCATCGCCGAGCGACTCGACCTGCGCCCGCCCACCGCCGAGCAGCGCGCCGTCATCGAAGCGCCGCTCGAGCCGGCCCTCGTGGTCGCCGGTGCCGGCAGCGGCAAGACCGAGACGATGGCCAACCGCGTCCTCTGGCTCCTCGCGAACGGCCACGCGGCGCCGTCGGAGGTGCTCGGCCTCACCTTCACCCGCAAGGCGGCGGCCGAGCTCGGCGAGCGCATCGGACGGAGGATCGACCAGCTCGGCGCGGCGGGCCTGCTCCCGCTCGCGCCAGGGCAGACGACGCCCGACCCGTTCGAGGCCGCCACCGTCTCGACCTACAACGCCTTCGCGAACACGATCTTCCGCGACAACGCCGCCCTGATCGGCCGCGAGGGGGACGCGACCGTGCTCTCCGAGGCCTCCGCCTGGCATCTCGCGCGGGGAGTCGTGGCCGACACGGCCGATCCGCGCATCCTCGAGGTGGAGGCCGGGATCGACCGGCTGACCGACCTCGTCGTCTCGCTCGCGCACGACCTCGCCGACAACCTCGCCGATCCGGCCGCGGTCGCGGCGTTCGCCGAGGACTTCCTCCGCCTGGGCGAGCTGCCGCGCGGAGGCAGCGGCTCGGGGCTCTACCGCGAGCTCGAGAAGGCGCTGCAGGCCGTGGGCGCGCTGCCGGTGCTGACGGCGCTCGCCGAGCGGTTCCAGGAGGCGAAGGCCGAGCGCGGCTTCGTCGAGTTCTCGGACCAGGTCGCCCTCGCGCTGAGGATCGTCGACCGGGTGCCGCGGATCGTGGACGAGCACCGCGCGAGGTACCGGGTGGTGCTCCTCGACGAGTACCAGGACACCTCCGTGCTGCAGACCCGCCTCCTCTCGCGGCTCTTCGCCGGGCAGGGAGTGATGGCCGTGGGAGACCCGCACCAGTCGATCTACGGCTGGCGCGGTGCGAGCGCCGAGGGGCTCGGCCGCTTCGGCACCGATTTCGGGGGAGCGGGCCGCTTCTCCCTCAGCACGAGCTGGCGCAACGGCCGCCGCGTGCTGACCGCCGCGAACGCGATCGTGGAGCCGCTGTCGGCGGGGAGCGCGGTCGCGGTCGACACGCTGAGCGCGGGTCCGCAGGCCTCCGAGCACCCGGTCGAGCTCACCTTCCCCGAGACGATCGAGGAGGAGGCGGACGACGTCGCCGCCTGGTTCGCCGGGCGCCTGCGCCAGAGCGCCGAGCCGCCGTCGGCCGCGGTGCTCTTCCGGGTGCGCGCGCACATGGACCGCTTCGCCGCCGCGCTCGCGAAGCACGGCGTCCGGTACCACATCCTCGGCATCGGAGGCCTGCTGCGGCAGCCCGAGATCGCCGACCTCGTCGCCGCGCTCACCGTGGTCGAGGACCCGGCCGCCGGCAGCGAGCTCGTCCGCCTCCTGGCCGGCGCCCGCTGGCGTCTGGGGGTCCGCGACCTCAAGGCGCTGCGCGACCTCGCCTCGTGGCTCGCGGCGCGCGACCACGCGCACCGGCTGCTCCCGGAGGCGGTGCGCGAGCGGATGCGCGCCTCCGTCACCGAGGGCGAGGGCGGCTCGATCGTCGAGGCCCTCGACTTCATCGCGGCGCGCCGCCCCGGCGACGACGGGCGGATCGACCACTCCGCGCTCGGCGGGTTCAGCGCCGAGGGCCTGCGGCGCCTGCATGAGGCGGGCACCCTGTTCGCCCGGCTGCGCGCCCGGGCCGGGCTCGACCTCCTCGACTTCGTCACCCTGGTCGAGCAGGAGCTGGGCCTGGACATCGAGGTCGAGGCGAACGAGTCGCGCGGGGACGGCCGCGCCAACCTCGAGGCGTTCCGCGAGGCGGTGGCCGGGTACCTGCAGACGGACGACCGCGGCGCCGGCACCGGGTCCTCCCTCCGCGGATTCCTCCGCTGGCTCGTCCTCGCGGACAAGCGCGACGGCCTGGCCCCGCGACCGGAGGACCCGGAGCCGGGGACGGTGCAGCTGCTGACGATCCACGGCTCCAAGGGCCTGGAGTGGGACCTCGTCGCCGTCCCGAGGATGGTCGACGGCGAGCTCCCCGGCACGCCGGTCGAGGGCTTCCGCGGCTGGGTCAGGCTGGGCGCGATGCCCTACGCGTTCCGCGGCGACGCCGCCGAGCTCCCCGATCTCGCCTGGCGCGGCTGCAGCACGCAGAAGGAGGTCGTCGACGCGATCGGAGCGTTCGGCGACACTCTCCGCGAGCGCAACGAGGCGGAGGAGCGGCGTCTCGCCTACGTGGCCGTCACGCGGGCGCGTCACCACCTCCTGCTCAGCGGCTCGTGGTGGGCCGGCCAGGCGAAGCCGCGCGGACCGGGCGTCTTCCTCCGCGACCTCGAGGAGGCCGGAACGATCCCGCCGCTGCCGACCGAGCCCGCGAACGAGGAGAACCCGCTCGAGCGGGCCCCGCGCACGTTCCGCTGGCCGCACGATCCGCTCGGCTCCCGCGGCGACCGGGTCCGCGCCGCCGCCGCCCGGGTCCGCAGCGCCGAGCCCGCCCTGCTCGGAGCGCGCGGCGACGACATCCGCCTGCTGCTCGCCGAGCGGGCGGTGCGGCTTGCCGGGGGCGAGCGGACCCCGCTGCCCACCCGCATCCCCGCCTCCCGGTTCAAGGACATCGTCAGCACGCCGGACGAGGTCGCGGCGCAGCTGCGCCGGCCGATGCCGGAGCGCCCCTACCGGCAGACCCGGCTCGGCACGACCTTCCACTCCTGGGTCGAGAACCGCTTCGGCGTCCAGGGCGGGGCCGAGGCGGTCGACACCTTCCCCGACGAGCTCGACGACGCCGGTCCCGCGAGTGTCGAGCAGGAGCGGCTCGACGCCCTGATCGCGACCTTCGAGCGCTCGGAGTGGGCCGACCGGCGCCCGGAGGCGGTCGAGATCGAGATCCACCTCCAGCTCGCCGGCCATGTCGTCGTCTGCAAGCTCGACGCGGTGTACCCGACGGAGGACGGCGTGCAGATCGTCGACTGGAAGACCGGGCGGGCGCCGAAGGACGCCGCCGACCTCGAGCTCAAGCAGTTCCAACTCGCGCTGTACCGGCTCGCCTACTCGCGCTGGCGGGGAGTGCCGCTCGAGAGCGTCGACGCCGTGTTCTACTTCGTCGCCGACGACCTCGTGCTGCGGCCCGAGCGGTTCTACTCCGAGCGCGAGCTCGCGGAGTCGCTCTCCTCGGCGACGGGAGCGAGCCCGCGGCCGTGAGCGGAGGAGCCCGTGCGGGCTCCCGGCGTGCGGTTGAGCAGCTCCTCGACCTCCGAGACCTCCAGCACCGGGCCGGTGTCGGTCGAGAGGGGCGCGGAGAGGTCGCCGAGCACGCTGTCGACCAGCGTGTCCAGCATCGCGACCGCGTCGTCCACGATGGCGGAGTCGTCGGTCTCGGTGCCGTGCAGCAGCCAGCGGGCGAGCTCGAGTTCGGCGTAGAGCTGGGCGCGCTGGCGGATCGTGCGGTCCACCGCTCCCGCGCGCATCCGGGAGTAGGCCGAGAGCGCCGTCTCGGAGCCCGGGGCGCTCAGCAGCCAGTGCAGGTCGCGCGCCGGGTCGCCGACCCGCAGTGCCGCCCAGCCGAGCACGGCCGCGACCACGTCGCCCGAGCGGAGGAAGGAGTCGGCCGTCATCGAGCCGTTCACCACGGTCGGGTCGAACTGCCAGAGCGCCTCGTCGGAGGAGGCCGACTCCCAGCGCGCGACGAGCGCCGCCGGGACGTGGCCGGTGTCGGCCGCGCGCTCGATCACGGCGACCGTCTCGTTCACGCTGTCGCGCGCGTTCGCGATCGGCAGGCCCGCCTCCTGGACGAACGACACCGGGAGCGAGTGGATCGCTCCGACGGCCCGGCCGATCGAGTCGGCGAGCCCGCTCTGCGCGGCCACGTCGTCGATGAGGACGCGGTCGCCCTCGAGGTACTCGTAGACGACCGCGCGGGTGCCGTCGAACGGCGTCTGCCCCACGCTCTCCTGCAGATCGAACGGCAGTCGGCTGCGGATGCCGGCGGTCAGCGCCCGGAGCGCGACGAGGTCGCCGAGCTGCTCCTGCTCCGCCAGCGCGGACGTCGGCACGCGCACGACGAGGCGGGCGCCCTCGCGCGTCGTCAGCAGGGCGGAGTCGAAGTCGCCGTGCGTCGAGGACGTGAAGGGGCGCGCGGAGCGGACGTCGAGGCCCTCGACGGCCGAGGTGGCCAGCGCGGCTAGAGTGAGATGGGATCTGGCCATGGTTTCCAGGGTAGGCGGCTCGTGCCCGGCCGGCCCGCCGCCACGCGCTGTCCCGCCGATGCCGTCGAAGGCCCGCGACAGCGGTCCTCGCGGCCCCCGTCACGAAATGAGCCCCGGATGTCACTGCCCTTCGCCGATCGCCTCCCGCTCTCGCGACAGGCGGCCGACCGCGACGGCGTCGGACGCTCGCGGCCCGCGCTCTTCGACGAGCTGCTCGCCGATCCCGCCACCCGCGTGCTCGTCCTGCACCACGACCGGACCCTGGTCGAGGCCGACAGCCTCCTCCTGCGCCGCCCCGAGGACGTGACCGCCGGCACCCTCCGGATCTACCTCGGCCGCACGCTCGCGGAGGCCCCCGGCGAGCCGGTCGGCACTCCCGTGATCGCGACGGTCCTCACCGACGCGGCCGCCGCCGAGCTCGAGCCCGACGAGGAGCGGTGGAGCGGCCTGCGCCCGATCGCCGAACGCCTGAGCGACCGCGACGCGGGCCTGTTCACCGAGGCCCTCGCCATCGCGAACTGGCACGCCTCGCACGGCTACTCGCCCCGCAACGGCGATCCGACCGTCGTCGAGCAGGGCGGCTGGGTCCGCCGCTCGCCCACCGACGGCAGCCAGGTCTTCCCGCGGACCGACCCGGCGATCATCGTCTGCGTCCTCGACGCGGACGACCGCCTCCTCCTCGGCTCGAACGCGATGTGGGGCACCGGCCGCTTCTCCCTCCTCGCCGGCTTCGTCGAGCCGGGCGAGTCGCTCGAGGCCGCCGTGATCCGCGAGATCGGCGAGGAGTCGGGCATGCGCGTCGTCGACCCGCAGTACCTGGGCTCGCAGCCCTGGCCGTTCCCCGCCTCTCTCATGGTCGGCTTCACCGCCCGCCTCGCCGAGGACCAGTCCCCGGAGGACCTGCTCCCGGACGGCGAGGAGATCGTCGAGCTGCGCTGGTTCACCCGGCAGCAGCTGCACGAGTCCCTCGAGTCCGTGCTGCTGCCCGGCCGCTCGTCCATCGCCCGAGCGATGATCGAGGACTGGTACGGAGGCGAGCTGGAGAACGGCCCGATCGCGTGACCCTGCTCGACGGACTCGACGAGGGGCAGCGCGAGGCGGCGGAGGCGCTGCTGGGACCGGTCTGCGTCCTCGCGGGCGCGGGCACCGGCAAGACCCGGACGATCACGCACCGCATCGCTCACGGAGTGGCGACCGGCGTCTACACGCCGGGTCGCGTCATGGCCCTGACCTTCACCAGCCGCGCCGCGGCCGAGCTGCGCTCGCGCCTGCGGGTGCTCGGCGCCGGCGGCGTCCAGGCCCGCACCTTCCACGCCGCCGCCCTCTCGCAGCTCGGCTACTTCTGGCCGCAGCTGGTGGGGGGCACGATGCCCCAGCTGCTCGACGGCAAGGCCCGCCTGCTCGGGCACGCGGCCGAGCGGCTCCGCCTGAAGCTCGACACGGCGACGCTCCGCGACCTCTCGGCCGAGATCGAGTGGCGGAAGGTGTCCGCCCTCTCCCTCGAGCAGTACGCCGTCGCCGCCCGCACGCGCCCCCTGCCCGGACGGCTCACCCTGGAGCAGACGGTCGCGCTCGTGGACGAGTACGAGGGGCTGAAAGACCAGCGCCGCCAGATCGACTTCGAGGACGTCCTGCTCGTGACCGCCGGGATGCTCGAGTCCGAGCCCGCGATGGCGATGCAGGTGCGCGAGCAGTACCGCTTCTTCGTCGTCGACGAGTACCAGGACGTCTCGCCGCTGCAGCAGCGGCTCCTGGAGCTCTGGCTCGGCGACCGGAGCGACCTCTGCGTCGTCGGCGACGCCAGCCAGACCATCTACGCCTTCGCGGGTGCGCGGGCCGACTACCTCCTCGACTTCCCGTCCCGCTGGCCGGCCGCCACCGTCGTGCGCCTGGAGGAGAACTACCGCTCGGCCGTGCCGATCGTGCAGACCGCGAACCGCCTCATGCGGGGCAGGCCCGGCGCGCTCTCGCTCCACGCCGTCGCCGCGGCCGAGGCGCCGGAGCCCGCGATCGACGCCTACCCGGACGACATCGCGGAGGCGCGCGGCATCGCGGCGCGGGTCGCGGCCGACATCGAGGCGGGGGTGCGCCCCTCCGACATCGCCGTGCTCTTCCGCACCAACAGCCAGTCGGCGGTCATCGAGCACGCCCTGCACGAGCGGGGAGTGAGCGCGCACATGCGCGGCGGCAAGCGCTTCTTCGACCTCCCCGAGGTGAAGCAGGCCGTGATGCAGCTGCGCGCGGCGTCCGTGTCGATCAGCGGCGAGCCGCTGTTCAAGTCGGTGAGCGACGTCCTCCGCTCGCTCGGCTGGAGCGCCGAGCCGCCGTCGGCGCCCGGTGCGGTGCGCGACCGGTGGGAGTCGCTGGACACGCTGGCCCGCCTCGTCGACGAGGCTCCTTCCGGATGGACCTTCCGGCAGTTCACCGACGACCTGATCGCGCGCCAGCAGGTGCATCACGAGCCGGACCGCGGCGCGGTCACCCTCGCCACGCTGCACTCGGCGAAGGGCCTCGAGTGGGAGTCGGTGCACCTGATGGGGCTCGCCGAGGGCCTGCTGCCGATCTCGTACGCCGCCGGCCTCGAGGCGATCGACGAGGAGCGGCGCCTCCTCTACGTCGGCATCACCCGGGCCCGCCGGCGCCTGCGCCTGTCGTGGGCGCGCTCGACGGTCGGCCGCGTCACGCGGAGGGAGCCGTCGCGCTTCCTCGAAGAGCTCGGCACGCGCACTCGGGGTGCGGCTCCCGCTCCCGCACGGTGAAGGCTCCGGAGGCGTCGCTGTAGATCCGCTCGGCCGCGCGGAGCCCGCGCCAACCCGCGAGGAGCCGCCGCAGCACGGCGTCGGCGGCCGCCACGGCGATCGCCGCGCCGGCGAGGGGCGTGCGAGTGGGAGCCGAGCGGCCGAGCACCTGGATCACGAGGCGCGCGCGATCCGGATCGAGGTCCATGCGGTCCCGCTCGGCGCAGTGCAGGCACGGTCCGGACCCCGGCTCCACCAGGGGTCCGAGGCGCACCGATTCGTCGCCGAACACGACCGCCAGGTGCGGCACGTCGGCCGCGAGCCAGTGCGCGGCGCGGACGGGGGCGACGGCGAAGTCGGCGATCAGGACGGCGAGGTCCGGCGTCCCGTCGTCGGCGAGCAGCGAGCAGCCCTCGCTCCGGAGGAGTGTGCGCAGTGCGTCCGGTGCCGCGCCCGTCCCCTCGACGACGACCCGCGGTGCCGGGGGAGGGCCGGGCTCGATGCTGCGCAGCAGGACCGGCCGGAGCGCCTCGAGCACCTCGTCGACCCGCGCCTCGCTCGCTCCGGCGCGCGTCGCGATCAGGCGGACGGTGCCGGCGCTGGTGCCCACGCGGAGCGCGTCGAGCAGGAGCTCCTCCGGGTAGCCGACGCCGTCCAGGACCGCGTGCGGACGGTCCAGGCCGAGCTGGACCGCGGTCGCGGAGCGCCAGAGCAGAGGGAGTCGAGGATCGAGCCGGAGCACCATCCGGCGATCATGGCCGAGACCGGCCCGGCGCCGCGCGAGTTGTCCACAGGCGGGCGACGGACGGGATCAGACGGGGCGGTCGCCCGTGGGGGAGGAGCCGCGGTCGTCGTCGTCCGGCGAGCCGGCGTCGTCGGCCGTGTCCGGAGCGTCTCCGGAGGCGCCGTCGCGCTCGCGCGGCATCGTGCCGTTCAGCAGGTCCTCCAGCGCGCGGTCCATCTCGTCGGGCTCCGGGGTCTCGCCGCGGGCCTCGGCCGTGAGCCGGGCGACGAGCGCGCTCGGGTCGTCCAGGTCCTCCGAGCCGGGGAGCAGGTCGGGGTGCGACCAGAGTGAGTCGCGGGCCTCGGGCCCGACGGCGTCGGTCACGGCCTGCCACATCGCGGCGGCCTCGCGGAGGCGGCGCGGGCGCAGCTCCAGGCCGACGAGGGTCGCGAAGGCGGACTCGGCCGGTCCGCCGGAGGCGCGGCGGCGACGGACCGTCTCGGCGATCGCCCCGGCGCTGGGCAGGCGCGTGGTCGCCGCCGCGGTGACCACGTCGACCCAGCCCTCGATGAGGGCGAGGACGGTCTCGAGCCGGCCGTGCGCGGCGAGCTGCTCCTCCGTCTTCGGCGGGATGAGCGCGCCGGAGGTCATCGCGTCGCGGAGCTCCTCGGGGTTCGACGGGTCGAAGCCCTCGGCCAGCTCCTCGAGGCGGGTGGTGTCGATGCTGATCCCGCGCGCGAAGTCGGTGATCTGCGAGATGAGGGCGAGGCGGAGCCACTTGCCGTGGCGGAACAGGCGGGCGTGCGCGAGCTCGCGGACCGCCAGGTACAGCTGCACCTGGTCCAGCGGGATGTCGAGGCCCTCGCCGAACGCGGCGACGTTCTGCGGCAGGATCGCCGCGTCGTTCTCCTCCAGCAGCGGGATGCCGATGTCGCCGCCCGAGACGACCTCGGCGGCGAGCTGCCCGACGACCTGGCCCAGCTGCAGGGCGAACAGGGTGCCGCCGATCCCGCGCATCATGCCCTCGGCGCCGGCGATCATCGCCTGCATCTCCTCCGGGGCCTGCTCGCGGAGCACGCGGGTCAGCGCGTCCGAGATGCTCAGCGCCACCGGCTCGGCGAGCTGGGTCCAGACCGGCATCGTCAGGGAGATCCACTCGAGGCGGCTGATCGAGCGCGGCGTGCGGCTCAGCTCGGAGACGTACGCGACCTCGTCCAGCCAGAGCGCGGCGACGCCGAAGGCCGCGTCGATCGGCGCCCGCACGGAGTCGGACACCGGCGCGGACTCGGCGCGCGCGAGCTGCTTCGCCTGCTCGAGCGAGAGCGTCCAGTTGACGCCGCCGTCGCCGTTCTGCTGCATCGCGCTCTGCAGCTGCGAGAGCAGGTTCTGCAGGGCTACCGGATCGTTCGGCAGGCCCGCCGCACCGGCGAGCTGCGAGGGGTCGACCGGGCCGTTCCCCGAGAGGAACTGCCGCAGCATCTCCCGGAACTCGTCCTCGGAGCCGCCGCCCGCTCGGTCCGCACTGTCGCCATCGGCCATCGGGATCAGCCCTCCGTCGCTCACGTGAATCCGGTCGCCGCACCGCTTCCGCGGCCCTGCACGGGGCGCCGGTTCCGGCGCGACTCCCAGTCGTGCAAGCTACGTTAGCCCGAGCGCCCGGGGCCTCGGCGTGCAGAGCACCGCTCGGGCCCAGCCCGCTTCCGCCCGCCGCGAACATCCCGGCGGAGCCGCTCCACCCGTTGCCAGAAAGGCCCCCGTGTCGCTGTTCTCCGACGACCCGCGCCCCTCCTCCTCCCCGCGCCGCCCGTGGGTCGGACCGGTCGTCCTCCTCTCGGGAGTCGCCCTCGTGGTCGGCCTGGGCGTCGCGCCCGCCCCCTACGTGATCGAGCAGCCCGGCCCGGTCTTCGACACCCTGGGCAGCAGCAAGGACGTCCCCCTCATCTCGATCCCGGACCGCACCACCTACCCCACGGCCGGCACGCTCGACATGCTCACCGTCTCGGTCGTCGGCAACCCGCAGAGCCTCCCCAACTGGGTCGAGGTCGCGAGCGCCTGGTTCGACCGGACCAAGGCGGTCGTCCCGGTCGACGCGATCTTCCCTCCCTCCTCCACGGTCGAGGAGCGCGACGAGGCGAACCAGGCCGAGATGACCGACTCCCAGCAGGAGGCGATCGCCGCCGCGCTCACCGAGCTCGGCCACCCCGTCGAGCAGCGCGTCTCGGTCGTGCAGGTGCCCGAGGGCTCCCCTGCCGAGGGCGTCCTGGAGGCGGGGGACGAGATCCTCGCGGTCGCCGGGACCCCTGTCGCCGACGCGATCGCCCTGCGCGCGACCCTGCAGACCCTGGGCACCGGCTCCCCGGTGCAGATCAGCATCGAGCGCGAGGGCGCACGGCAGGAGGTGGAGGTCACGCCGCGCGACTCGAACGGCGCCGCCGTCATCGGCGTCCTCCCCGGCGCGGCCTTCGACTTCCCGTTCGAGGTCGACATCCAGCTGGACGACGTGGGCGGGCCGAGCGCGGGCATGATGTTCGCCCTCGGGATCATCGACAAGCTCACCGAGGGCGAGCTCAACGGCGGGCGGAGCGTCGCCGGGACCGGCACGATCGACGCGGCCGGCGAGGTCGGCGCCATCGGCGGGATCCGCCAGAAGCTCTACGGGGCGAAGGGCGCCGGCGCGGAGTACTTCCTCGCACCCGCGACCAACTGCAACGAGGTCGTCGGCCACGTCCCCGACGGGCTCGACGTGCTCGCGGTCTCGACCCTCGACGACGCCCTCGCCGCCCTGAAGGGCATCGCCGCGGGCGACACCTCCGGCCTGCCGGACTGCAGCACCGCCGCTCCCCTCGACTGATCCCACCCGCCGACCCCGGGTCGACGCCCAGGTGAGCCGGACAGCCGTCGCATAGCATGGGTGGCCTCCCCTCACATCTCGACAGCAAGAGGCCCTCACGTGAGTTCCACAGCAACCGAAACCCCGCCGCGGAAAAGACGGAGCGTCCTCGCCGTCACTGTCGTGGTGGTGGCCGTCCTGGTGGTGGCGTTCTTCGTCTTCGCCGGTCTGTACACCGACATCCTCTGGTACGACCAGCTCGGCTTCCTCTCCGTCCTCACGACGCAGTGGGCGGCGGCGGGCGGGCTCTTCGTCATCGGCTTCGTCGCCATGGCCGTGCCGGTGTTCATCAGCCTGATGCTGGCGTACCGCCTCCGGCCGGTCTACGCGAAGCTCAACTCGCAGATCGACCGCTACCAGCAGGTCGTGGAGCCGCTGCGGCGCCTGGCCACCTTCGGGATCCCCGCGGTGCTCGGCCTCTTCGCCGGCGTGTCCTCCGCCACCCGCTGGCAGACGAGCCTCACCTTCTGGAACCGCACGCCCTCGGGCACCACGGATCCGCAGTTCGGCCTCGACACGTCGTTCTACCTCTTCGAGCTGCCCTTCTACCAGAGCATCGTCGGCTTCGCGTCGGCGGTCCTCCTGATCTCGGCGTTCGCGACCCTCGCCACCGGCTACCTCTACGGAGCGATCCGGGTGAACGGCCGCGAGATCCGCATCTCGAAGGCCTCGCGCATCCAGCTGGCGGTCATCGCCGCCCTCTACCTCGCCGTGCAGGCGGTCAGCCTCTGGCTCGACCAGTACGCGACGCTCGCGCAGCAGGGGCCCCGCATCACCGGCGCCACCTACTCGACCGTCAACGCCACGATCCCGGGCCTGCAGATCCTGGCCGGCATCGCGGCGCTGGTCGCGATCCTCTTCGTCGTCACCGCCTTCATCGGCCGCTGGCGCTTCCCGGTCATCGGCACCGCGCTGCTGATCGTGTCGAGCCTGCTCGTCGGCTCCCTCTACCCGTGGATCGTGCAGAAGTTCCAGGTCGAGCCCAACGAGCGCACGCTCGAGCAGCCCTTCATCCAGAACAACATCGACATGACCCGCCAGGCCTACGGGGTGAGCGACGTCGACGTCATCCCCTACGAAGCGACCACCGACGCGGAGCCGGGCGCCCTGCGCTCGGACGCCGAGACCACCGCGAACATCCGCATCCTCGACCCCGCCGTGGTCACCGACGCGTTCTCGCAGCTGCAGCAGTTCCGCCAGTACTACAAGTTCGGCGACACGCAGAACGCGCTCGACGTCGACCGCTACTCCATCGACGGATCGACGCAGGACGCCGTGGTCGGCGTCCGCGAGCTGAACCTCAACGGCCTCGGCACCAACCAGACCTGGTACAACCAGACGCTCGTCTACACGCACGGCTACGGCCTGGTCGCCGCCTACGGCAACCAGCGCTCGGCCGACGGCGAGCCGGTGTTCATCGAGTCCGGCGTCCCGACCACGGGCGACCTCGGCGACTACGAGCCGCGGATCTACTTCGGCGAGAACTCCCCGCCGTACTCGATCGTGGGCGGCAACGACTCGCGCGACATCGAGCTCGACTACCCCTCGGGCACCGACGGCGCGCAGCAGACCTACACGACCTTCGACGGCGACGGCGGCCCCGCTCTCGACAACGTCTTCAAGAAGCTCGTCTACGCGATCAAGTTCCAGTCCGAGCAGATCTTCCTCTCGGACGGCGTGAACGACGACTCGCAGATCCTCTACGACCGCGATCCCGTGCAGCGCGTCCAGAAGGTCGCGCCGTATCTCAAGCTCGACTCCGACGCCTACCCGACCGTCGTCGACGGCCGCGTGAAGTGGGTCGTCGACGGGTACACCACCTCGGCCGACTACCCGTACTCGGAGGTGCAGAGCCTCTCGCAGGCGATCGCCGACACGAACACGCAGCAGCAGTTCCCGACCGACGACGTCAACTACATCCGCAACTCGGTCAAGGCGACGGTCGACGCGTACGACGGCAGCGTCACGCTCTACGCGTGGGACACCGAGGACCCGATCCTGCAGACCTGGCAGAAGATCTTCCCGACCACGGTGAAGCCCGTGAGCGACATGTCGGGCGAGCTGCTCAGCCACGTCCGCTACCCGGAGGACCTCTTCAAGGTCCAGCGCGCGGTCCTCGGCACCTACCACGTCACCGACGCGGGCTCCTTCTACTCCCGCGAGGACGCCTGGGCGACGCCGAACGACCCGACCAGCGGAGCCGCGACCACGGCCGCCGCGACCGGCACCAGCCTGCAGCCGCCGTACTACCTGACGCTGCAGACGCCGGACCAGGACGTCCCGTCGTACTCGCTCTACTCGACGTACATCCCGGCGAGCGTCCAGGGCGCGCAGGCCAGCCGCAACGTGCTGACCGGCTACCTCGTGGCCGACTCCGACGCCGGCTCGACGGCGGGCTCCGTGGCCGACGGCTACGGCACCCTCCGCCTGCTCGAGCTGCCGAAGGACGACACGGTGCCCGGTCCCGGCCAGGTGCAGAACGCCTTCACGACCGACCCGACGGTCGCGAACGAGCTGAACATCCTCTCCCGCGGCGACACCACCGTCACGAGGGGCAACCTGCTCACGCTGCCGGTCGGCGGCGGCCTGCTCTACGTCCAGCCGATCTACGTGCGCTCCAACGGAGACACGAGCTTCCCGCTCCTGCAGAAGGTGCTGGTCGCGTTCGGCGACGACATCGCCTTCGAGGACACCCTCGACGCGGCCCTCGACAGCCTCTTCGGCGGCGACTCGGGAGCCGACGCGGGCGACACCGGCACGCCGACGACTCCGGACGCGGGCACCGGCACCTCGGGCGGCGACACCGGAGGCGACGCGGGCGGCACGACCGGCGGGACCGGCACCACGCCGACCACGGGGGACCAGACGGCGCTCCAGCAGGCGCTGAACGACGCTCGCGACGCCCTCGCGGCCCGGGAGACGGCGCTCAAGTCCGGTGACCTGACCGCGTTCGCGGCGGCCGACGAGCAGCTGACCGAGGCGCTCTCGCGGGCGCTGCAGGCCGAGGGCGGCCAGTAGCCCGCATGGTGCAGGTCGACCGCGGCGAGCACCTCCGCTCGGGGGAGTGGCTCGAGCTCAACCGCACGTACTGGGAGGAGCGCACCGGCGAGGGTGCGCTCCACCCGGAGCTCGTCGCCGCGGCGCTCCGCGGCCCCGGGCCGCGGATACTCCAGCTCGGCTCGGGCGACGGGCTCGACGCGCTCGAGCTCGCCCAGCGCGGCGCCCGCGTGGTGGGCGTCGACTTCTCGATGCCGGCCGTGCGCCGAGCACGCGCCGCCGCAGCGGAGCGGGACCTCGCCGGCTCCGCCCGCTTCGTCTGCGCGAACCTCTACGAGCTGCGGCACATGCTGCCGGAGCCCGACTCGTTCGACGTGGTGCTCAGCAGCGCCGGCGTCGTCTCGTGGCTCCCCGACGCGGAGGAGTGGGCGCGGCTGGTGGAGTGGTTCCTCGCCCCGGGCGGCGTGGCGCTCATCGCCCCCTCGTCGTCCGCTCCCGTCGACGCCGACGTCCGCACCTGGTCGCGCCCCTCGTCCGCGCTCGCCGCGGCACTGACGGCAGTCGGGCTGAGTGTGGACGAGGACGCCCCGCTGCGCGCCGCCAAGCCCGCCTGAGACCGGAGCCCGCCCCGCCACCGCGTCGATTTGCACCGGCGCCGGAACGCGTGTAGTGTCTCTTCTTGTGCCGCGGGGTGGAGCAGTTCGGTAGCTCGCTGGGCTCATAACCCAGAGGTCGTAGGTTCAAATCCTGCCCCCGCAACAAGAAAGCGAAAGCCGGTCCTGAGAAGGGCCGGCTTTCGTCGTTGACGCCGGTCCGAGAACGGCGATCAGCGGCCGGGGCGCCCGGGCGGCGCGTCAGTCGGCCTCGATGACGCTGAGCACGTTCCCCGACGGATCGCGGAACCAGCAGATCGTCGGTCCGTGGCCGCGCATCACCCCGTCCGCATCGGTCGGCAGCGACGGGTCGTCGTAGATCGCCGTGGCGACGCCCGCCGCGTGCAGCTCGGCGACCGCGGCGTCGACGTCCTCCACCGAGAAGTTCAGGATCGTGAACGACGCCGGCGCGTGGTCCGGCTTCGGGTACGCGATCGCGCGGCCTCCGCCCGGCAGCCGGATGTCGAGGATCCCCATCGCGTTCACCTCGACCTCGAGCCCCAGCACTCCGCCGTAGAAGGCCCGCGCCGCCTCCACATCGTCCACGCTGAAGCCGCTGAACGCCCTCTCGCTCCGGATCATCGCCGTCCTCCGTCCCGCGGCCGCACCGTCGCGCCCGCTCCGCTCCGGACGCTACTCCGGTCACCCGCCCGCGTCACCGTCGGATCCGTCCGCGGCGCCGCCGACCACGAGCCGAGCCCGCTCGACCCGCCTCCGCGGACCGGACTCCCGACGCTCCGCGCCAGCGCGTGTGCCGGACCGGCCCTCACGTTAGGCTCGACCCCGATGCGAGGGGTGCTGCTGTGAGGGACGAACGCGGGGAAGACGGCTCGAACGAGGGAGTCGGCGACCAGCCGACCCGGCGGAGCCTGCGGCAGGCGCCGCACGCGCTGCCCGCGGCACGCGTCGCCACTCCGGTCCTCACGCCCGTCCGCCCTGTGCGGCGCCGCCGGGGCCGCGTCTTCCGGACGACCGTCAGCACGGTCGCCCTCGCCGCCATCGCGGGCCTGGTGGCCGTCTCCGCGCTCCCCGCCTACTCCGTCGATCCGGTGCCCGACTCGCAGGCCGCGGTCGAGGCCGCCGCCCGCGTGCAGGCGCTCGGCAACCAGAAGCTCACCGTCGCGCCGACCGCGCTGCAGGAGCAGGTGATCCGCGACTCCTTCACCGCGCCGACCCAGGCCCAGCTCGACGAGGCCGCCGCTCAGGCGCGGGCCCTCGCCGCCGCCGAGCAGGCCGCGCGTGACGCCGAGACCGCCCGCCTCGCCCAGGAGGCGCAGGCCGCGGCCGGCACGACCGGCATCGACGGCGCCGCCGCGGGCAGCGGCGGCTCCAGCACCTCGGTCACGCCCCGCGAGGAGGGTGACGACTACCCCTGGCGCGACCAGCTCACCGACGACCAGGGCGGCGGCCTCTCGCCGCTGCGGTACTACTACCGCGAGTGCGTCGACTTCGTCGCCTGGCGGATCAACCGCGACCAGGGCTCGACGAGCGCCCCCTTCAAGTGGACCTGGGGCAACATGACCCCGGGCGGCGGCAGCGCCTACGCGTGGGCCGGCCAGTGGGCCTCCCACGGCTGGGTGACCAGCAGCACGCCCGTCCCCGGCGCGGTCGCCTGGTTCACCGGCAATCACGTCGCGTACGTGCAGGCCGTCAACTCCGACGGCACGGTCTCGCTCGAGGAGTACAACTGGGGCAACGACCACGCGTACCACAAGCGGACCATCCCGGCCTCCCAGGTGGCGCTCTTCCTCTACCCGCCGAGCTGATGACCGGCGCCGTCGGCATGGCCGTGGCGCAGTTCGCTCCCACGCAGGACCGGGAGGCGAACCTCGCGACGATCGGGCGCCTGGCCCGGATCGCCGCCGAGCGCGGCGCGAGCCTCGTGGTGCTGCCGGAGTACAGCTCCGCCTTCACCGATCCGCTCGGGCCCGAGCTGGTCGCCGCGGGCGAGGCGCTCGACGGGCCGTTCGTCACGGGTCTCGCAGCCCTCGCGCGCGAGCTCCGGATCCACCTCGTCGCGGGCATGGTCGAAACGGTCGACGGCCGGCGCATCGCGAACACGCTCGTCGCGCTCGACCCCGAGGGAGTGCTAGTGGCCCGCTACCGCAAGCTGCACCTGTACGACGCCTTCGGCCGGACCGAGTCAAAGTGGGTCGCCGCGGGAGAGATCGCCGCGCCCGAGACCTTCGTGGTCGGCGGCCTCGTCGTCGGGCTGCAGACCTGCTACGACCTGCGCTTCCCCGAGGTCAGCCGCTGGCTGGTCGACGCCGGGGTCGACGTCATCGCGGCACCGGCCGAGTGGGTGCGCGGCCCGCTTAAGGAGGCGCACTGGCGGACGCTGGTCACCGCTCGCGCGCTCGAGAACACGATCTACCTCGTCGCAGCCGACCAGACGCCGCCGATCGGGGTCGGCACGAGCATGATCGTCGATCCGATGGGCGTCGAGATCGCCACTCTCGGCGAGGTCGAGGACGTCGCCGTCGCCTGGGTCTCACGCGAGCGGATCGACGCGGTGCGCGCGACGAACCCGGCTCTGGCGCTGCGGCGCTTCCGGGTGCTCCCGCTCTGAGCGCCGCCACCGCCGCCACGGCGCCGGGGAGTCGGCCGCATCCGGTGCCGCCGGCTCCTCAGCGTGGCATGCGAGCGAGGCCCGCGACCGCCGTCTCCAGCACCTCGAACCGCTTGCAGAACGCGAAGCGGACCAGCGACCGGTAGGCAGCGGCGTCCTCGGGGCGGCAGAACGCCGACACGGGCACCGCCACCACTCCCGCGAGCTCCGGGAGCGCCCGGCAGAGCGCGACTGCGTCGTCGTAGCCGAGCGGTGCCGCGTCCGCGACGACGAAATAGCCGCCCGAGGACGGCGCGACGCCGAAGCCGGCCGCGGCCAGGCCCGCCGACAGCAGGTCCTTCTTGGCCGCCAGCGTCCGCGCCACGCCGGTGAAGAAGGCGTCCGGGAGCCCGAGCCCGAGGGCGACGGCCCCCTGGAACGGCGAGCCGCTGACGTAGGTGAGGAACTGCTTGACCGCGAGGACGGCCGTGATCAGCTCGCGCGGGCCCGTGACCCAGCCGATCTTCCAGCCCGTGGTGCTGAAGGTCTTGCCCGCCGAGGAGACGGAGAGTGTCCGCTCGAAGGCTCCGGGAAGGGAGGCGAGCGGGACGTGCGGAGTGTCGAAGCGCAGGTGCTCGTAGACCTCGTCCGTCACGATCAGGGCGTCGTGCCGCTCGGCGAGCCGCACGATCAGTGCGCGGGTCTC
Source organism: Rathayibacter sp. AY2B3 (assembly GCF_002931755.1). Lineage (NCBI taxonomy): Bacteria > Bacillati > Actinomycetota > Actinomycetes > Micrococcales > Microbacteriaceae > Rathayibacter > Rathayibacter sp. AY2B3. The sequence goes on from NZ_PSUG01000063.1 coordinate 17,586, forward strand.
TGCCGGGAGGACGGAACCGGTCGGGTTGTGCGGGTCGTTCACCAGGATGACCCTCGTCCGGTCGCTCACCGCGGCGGTCAGCTCGTCATGGTCGACCGTGAAGGAGGGGCCGCGCAGGAGCACGGTGCGGTGCACCCCTCCGGCGAGGGCGATCAGGGCTCCGTAGGCGTCGTAGTGCGGAGTGAAGGTGAGGACCTCGTCGCCCGGCTCGAGCAGGCCCAGCAGAGCCGCGGCGAGGGCCTCGGTGGCACCCGTGGTGACGAGGACCTCGCCGTCGGGGTCGAGGGCGATCCCGGAGAAGCGCAGCCGGTGCGCGGCGATCGCCTCGCGCAGCACGGGGAAGCCGGGACCCGGCGGGTACTGGTTGATGCCCGACGCGATGGCGGCACGCGCGGCGTCGAGGATCTCGCGCGGGCCGTCCTCGTCCGGGAAGCCCTGGCCGAGGTTCACCGCTCCGGTGCGCAGGGCGAGCGCGCTCATCTCGCTGAAGACGGTGGCGGCGACCTCGCCGCCGGGGCCGAGGAGGCCGGCGCCCGCCGCGGCGCGGGACCAGGATCCGGGAATGCTCACGTGCCCAGTGTGCCCGCTCGGGGCGTCCGGCCGGTTTCATTTCCCGCTCGCAGGCCCGTCATAAGAAACGCCCAGGTACGATCGCCAAGCTATCCCCGCTTGGAAGGAGCAGCACCCATGACCGAGAGTCACGAGGGTCCTCGTCAGCCGGAGGAACCCACCACGCCGACGGAGTCCGGCGCCCGGGAGGCGACCGAGCGCACCCACGGCGAGAGCTCCGGAGCGTCGTCCTCGACCACCGGGCCCACCGAGCCGATCCACCAGGGCGGAGCGCACCGCGAGAGCGGGAACCCGACCGTCCCCTACCCCTCCTCCTCGGCCCCCCAGCCGCCGTACACGCCGAACGCGACGGCCGGCAACGAGGCGCAGCCCGTCTCCCAGCCCGCCCGCTACGGGCAGTACGCGCCGCCGGCGGCGAACACCCTGCACGGCTCCGAGGAGCCGCCCTCCTCGAGCCCCTTCGGCCCCGGCGGCGAGGTCGCCGCCACCGTCTTCAGCGAGATGAGCGCGCTCGCCCTGCGCACCGGAGCGGTGAACCTC
>NZ_PSUG01000064.1:0-17925 GCF_002931755.1 Rathayibacter sp. AY2B3
GCCCCACTGCCCCACCCGGCGCTCGCCTCCCCCTCGAGTGTCGGCAGACCTGGAACCTCCTCTGCATGCACCGTTCGTCACGCGCCTCGACTCCCACCCCCGCAGGAGCCGAGACCGGCAGTCCGTCCGCCCTCCCGACCCGTCGCTCACTCCGTGACCAGGAGTCCCGCAGCCGCCGCGCTTCCCGCGGCCCGTCGCGCCCCCGGGTCTCCGCCGTCGCCGCGATGACCCTCGTGGCCGGCATCGCGATCACCTCGACGATGCCCGCGTTCGCCGTGGGCGGCACCGCCGACTCCGAGCTGACCCGCGACACGGCCACTGCCGTCGCCGCGGCCCGCCCGCAGAGCTTCGTGGCGGCCGGAGTCGTGCAGCAGAGCGTCACCCGCGACTCCTTCGCCGCCGAGGCCAAGCCCGAGGTCCTCGTCCCCACCGCGTCCCTCGAAGCGATCACGGCGACCTCCGGCGAGTCGACCGCGGCCGCCGCCGGAGCGTCCGGAGCGTGGGTCGTCCCGATCTCGGGTCACATCAGCAGCAGCTACGGTCCCCGCCCCGACGCGCCGGTCGCCGGCGTGAACCTGTTCCACAAGGGCACCGACCTCGCCGGCGCCTGCGGCACGCCCGTCCTCGCGGCCTCCAGCGGCACCGTCGAGGAGGCGTCGTACCAGGGCAGCTACGGCAACTGGATCCTGCTCGACAACGGCGGCGGCATCGAGACCGGCTACGCCCACAACAGCGAGCTGATGGTGTCGGTCGGCGAGACCGTCACCGTCGGCCAGGTCATCGCGCTGCGCGGCTCGACCGGCGCCTCCACCGGCTGCCACCTGCACTTCGAGACGCGGGTCGACGGCGAGGCGGTCGACGCCGTGCCGTTCATGGCCGAGCTCGGCGTCCCGATCGGCTGACGCCCCCGTCGACTCGAGAACGCAGATGTCGCGGTGATCGCTCTCGACCACCGCGACTTCTGCGTTCTCGTGCGCCCTCCGGCGGGCGTCAGGGCCCGGGGACGGTCCGCGCTCCGGTGGAGACGGCGGCCGACCAGTGCGCGTCGTCCGGCACCGTGGTCACCCTGATCTCGGCGTCCTGCTCGACGGCGATCTGCATGGTGCCCGTGTTGCCGCCTCCCGTGCCGGTGCGAGTCGTGCCCGGGCTGTAGACGCAGGACGATCCGCTCGTCATCAGGCCGACGACCTCGATCGTCACCTCGGCGTCCGCGGAGTCGCAGGCGACCGAGACGGTGATGTGCAGCGGGTCGCCGCTGAGGTTCACGGTCTGCGGATCGACGGGGCCGACCTGGTCGGTCCACCGCACGGCGGCGGTCGCTCCCTCGGGCAGCGTCACAGGCCCGAGCGGAGCGTCGGTGGGCGTCGCGGTCGGAGCGGTCGCCGTAGGGGCGGCGGTGCCGGAAGCGGTCGGTGTCGTCTCCTCCGCCTGGCCGGCGCCGCCCGTGCAGCCGCTCAGGGCGAGCGCCGCGAGCAGTGCCGAGGCGCCCAGCGCGGTCGCGCGCCGTCCGGCCCGGAGTCCCGTCGCCCGGCGCGGAGCGGTCGTTCTCGTGGTGTCCACGGTGGTTCCCCCTGTCCACTGGCGTCCCTCCGGTCTACCCGAGCCCGCGCGGCCGCGGACCGCACTCTGCGGCGGTTGCCAGGGTCGGGAGCCGTGCTGCGGATCGACGTGGAGCTCCTCCGAATCGGCGCGGCGGCCCGTCGATCCGCTCGGGTGCCGCGGATGATCGCCTCCGGGCGGATCCGACGCCCGCCGCTCCCGGCGCACCCCGCCGCGCCGCCCCTCTGGACCCGGAAGGCACCGCCATGACCGCCTCGAACACCTACCCCTTCGCCGGACGCACCGTCCTGGTCACCGGAGCCGGCTCCGGCATCGGCCGCTCCATCGCGCGCGCCTTCCTCGAGCAGGGCGCGAGCGTCGCGGTCGCCGGGCGCACCCCCGCCACGCTCGAGGAGACCGTCGCCGGCTTCCCGGCCGAGCGCGTCCTGATCGTCCCCACCGACGTCTCGGTCCGAGCCGAGGTCGACGCGCTCGTCGAGGGCACCGTCGCGAGGTTCGGCGGGATCGACGTCCTCGTGAACAACGCGGCCGGCCACCTCGGCGGCCCGATCGAGGAGGTGGAGGACGACGCCTGGCACTCCCTCTTCGCCACGAACGTCGACGCCCTCTTCTACGCGGTGAGGGCGGCGCTCCCGCACCTGAAGGCGAGCCGCGGCAACATCGTCGTCGTCTCCTCCGTGTCGGGCATCCGCGGCGACTGGGGCCAGGCCGCCTACAACGCGACCAAGGGCGCGATCACGACCTTCGTGCAGTCACTGGCCCTCGACTTCGGCGCGCACGGCGTGCGGGTCAACGCCGTCGCTCCCGCCTTCACGCAGACGCCGCTGACGGAGTCGATGGCGTCGACTCCCGAGGAGCTCGCGCCCTTCATCGACCGCATCGCCCTCGGACGCCCCGGACAGCCGGACGACATCGCCCCGCCGGTGCTCTTCCTCGCCAGCGCGGACGCGGCGTACATCACCGGCGCGATCCTCGCCGTGGACGGCGGGACGAGCGCCTCGACGGGGCAGCCGCACCTGTAGGCGGGCGGTGGAGGGGCAATGGGTCCACGCGTCGACGGCCGCAGAGCGCAGCTGGGCCGAGGGCGCACCGCTGTCCGAGCCGCTGGAGAAGCGCCGCGGACCGAGAACTCGCGCCGGGCTGCAAGCGGGTGCGCCACGCCGCACTCCCTCAGCGCGGATTCATGAACATGCCGAGGCCGCGGCCGATACCAGAATGACGGCGCTGATCGCTGACTACCGTGCGGTCGTCGCGGAGTACCGGGCGGCGATGACGAGGCTGGCCGGCGCGTGATCCCGACCATGACGCGGGGTGGGCGCATGTGCGGACTGATGCCCTACCTGCGAGGTGAGGGTCGGGCGAGCGGGCACGAGGAACCGCATCTGGTCGCCGGTAACGGAGCGATCATGGCGGTGTACGGCTGCGGCGAGTCGGACCGTCCCGAGCCCGCGACCGAAGCGGTGCAGGAGTGGCGCGCGACGTCGAAGAATCCGTGGCAGTCCCGGCCGGCGAATCCGGGGCGCGAGGAGAGCGAGATGTCTCCGAAGTTCTTCGCCATGTACGCCGAGGACATGCGCCGTCTGCACGACTACATCGCCTCCGTCGACCCGTCAGACAAGGCCACCTGGGCGCACGTCGCCCGCGAGACGGTCGGCGCTTACGCGGCGCGGTCGCGGCGTCTGGAACCGACCCCCGGACCGCTGGCCGAGGCGTCGTGGACGCTGGCCCGGTCCGCGCAGCTGCGGGCGGGCGAGTCGCGGCCGCGACCGGTCGCGATGCCGTCGATGGCGACGACCGCTGCGCTGATCCTGGTGCAGGCCAAGCGCGGTCAGAACGCGGCCGCGGAGGCTCTTCTGTTGAAGCAGCTCGCGCAGACCACCGCATCGATCTTCCGCGCCGCGAAAGCGGTCGGGGATCTACACCGGTCGCAGGAGCTCGCGCGGATGATGACGCAGCGCCTGACCGTCGTGCGCGACGGCTACACCGCGCAGATCACCGCCAACCAGGTCGCCGCGCTCACGCCGGAGCAGCAGGCCGCGAAGCAGCGCGCCGACCTCGCCGCGGGTCGTGGCGGGCCGGTGCCCACGCGTCTGACTCCCGCGGCGGAGCCGGCAGTACAGGTACCGACCACGATGACAGCCGGGACGCGTGAGCGCGACGGTCTCGAGAGATAGCGAGAGGGGACAGAGCTATGAGCGATGGGGACAGCGTTGAGGATGAGGTCGGTCAGTCCGCGCGGGTCGCGCTGACCGTCGCGCTCCAGCTGGGCGACAAGTTCGCCCGACTGCGAGAGGACTTGGCGCGTGAAGCGCTGCGCACGAGCGAGGCCGACGCGCGCTCGCTCGCCACCCGCTTCTCCGCCGAGCGCGACATCGCGCGTGCGCAGATCGCTGTCGTGGACCGCCCCGACTGGTGGCAGCGCACCGACTTGCAGCAGGTCGCTGACGTCCTCTCCACCGCGCAGCAGTGAAAAGACCTCGACCCTGTAGCCGAACGTGCCGCGCAGACCATCGCGCGTGAAGTCCAGGACCGCTACGGCGTCGTCGTCGCCGACATCGCGGACAAGCTGCGCGGCGACCAGTCGGCCGACTTCTCCGCTGAGAAGGCCCTCGCTGTCGTCGCAGCCGCTGAGGCCACCGACCGGGTGCCCGAATCCGGCTCGGCGGACCCGCTGAACGAGGTGAAGGCTCTGGCCGGCCATGACGCAGCGGTGGACGCTGCGATCGCTGAGAAGTTCCCACAGCTCCTCACCGACGAGCAGCGCGCGGCCGTCGACGGAGGACGGGCGGAAACCGTCGAGACGACCGTCGAGACCGCGGCCGTCGCCAGGATGATGGACGCCGACCAGCGCCGCGCCGACGCCGCCCGGGACGAGCCGGCCGCCCCGACCGATCAAGGCGGAGCGGAAAACGGTCAGGAGAACATCGATCAGGCGGCCGCGCTCGAGCTGCACGCTCGCGAGTACGAGGCGCAGGCCGAGGACGGCGGAACCTCCGAGCAGTCGCCCGACCAGCTGCGCGCCCTTGCGGCCGACGCCCGCGCTCAGGCGCAGCTCTACCGGGACGGCGCCGGTGCGCTGACCGCCGCCGACAACGCCGCAGCCTCCGAGCTCGCCGCCGCCGGCGGGGATCTCCACCAGTCCATCGCGGCCGACGTCGAGGCAGGGCGCCTCGAGCAGTTCGCGGCCGAGGCGGAAACCGCGCGGCTCGCCAGGTTCGATGACAACTACCAACTGGCTCTCGACCGCGGCGACGTTGACGAGAACGCCAACGTCCTGCTGAGCGAGGCAGACCGGTTCGAGCGCGAGGCGGATGCCGGCGGAACAGCGACGCTGACCCCCGAACAGCTGCGCTCCGACGCCGCGGAGAACCGCGACGAGGCCGCCTACTCCCGCAACGAGCCCCTGCCCTCCCAGAACGCCCGTGCCACTGACTCCGTTCCAGCCGGCACCGAGGGGAGAGCAGATGCGCTGCGCTCGAAGAGCGAAATGTCGTACGACAGTGCCGCTCGGCGCACGGCCACCGCGAACGAAATGAAAGGCCACGGGATCCCGCAGGACGTCATCGACGTGCGCCTGCGCGCCGAGGTCGCTCAGGGTCGACCGGCGAGCGAGGCGGTCGCACAGGCCGGTCGTGTGCACGTGCCGAAGACCAACCGCGGACGTTCAGCTGCGCGATCGCCGGAGCGTGGCGAGCAGGCCCGTTAGGTGCTGTCGGCGGTCCAATCGAGCGACGTGGCGATCTGCTCGGCCGTAGGTAGCGCCGCCTGCTCTGCGGGTGGGAGGGATTCGTAGGTGTAGCTGGACACGGCCATGGGGAGCCGCTCTGGCCGAGGGCGTAACGAACGGTGTGCTCATTGTGACCGCCGCAGATGAGGATGAGCACATCGTCCGCTACGCCCTCAGCCAGGCAGTCTCACCGATCGCCGTCGCAACCTACACCTATGACGCGCTCCCCGATGAGGAGCGCCTCGCACTCCCCGACGAGCAACGCATCATCGCCGCGATCGACGTCAGCGGAGCGGCGAACGAATAGTCCCACAGCCTCTGGGACTATTGACGATTCCTCTGTTTGACGGATGGGGTTGCGGATCGCAGGTCTCTCAGCCAGCGCGAGGACCCCGCGGCGGGCGTATTTAGTGCGGATCACAACCCCTGCACGTCTGAGTCCTCGCTAGCATCGCGCTATGCCCGACGCTCCGGAACCCGTCGCCACTGATCCGATTTCGCTTAGGAGTCTCGCCCCGCGCTACGACGAAGCTCAGCACGGGATGTATGTGCGGGCCCTCGTACGGGCGCTTCGCGACCAAGACGACATCCGAAACATCGCCCTGACTGGTGCCTACGGCACAGGCAAGAGCAGTGTTCTACAGCACCTCAGCAATCTCGACGAATTCAAGGACCGAGTGCTGGAATTGTCCTTATCGACCGTCGGGGTCGTGCAGGAGCCGCCTGAGGGGCCGTCGCAGGCAAACCCAGCGGCCTGGACGAAGACGAATTTGATCCAGAAGGAGATCGTCAAACAGATCCTCTACCGAGATGTACCCGAGCGCACTCGCGGCTCCCGTTTCCGCCGACTGTCACGGTTCCGCTGGCGGTCGGAGGTGAGCATCTCCTTCGGACTAGGAGCGCTGTTGTTGGGCATCTTTTGGCTTTCAGGGCTGGCCGGGCAACGCATGGCCTTCCTCGGCGCCGACCCCGCACTCGGATGGGTTGTGCTTTTGAACGTCGGGCTGGCGGTGATTCTGTCGGGGCTCGTGTTTGCTATCCGGTGGCTCACCCATAATCGGATATCTCTGGAGAAGCTCAGTGCCGGACCCGCGACGGTATCGCTCGCCTCGACGTCATCCAGCTACTTCGACCAGTACATGGACGAAATCGTCTACTTTTTCGAGCGGAGCGGTCGCGACGTAGTCATCTTCGAAGACATCGACCGCTTCGAGGACCCGCACATTTTCGAGGCACTACGCGCCCTCAACACCCTCCTTAATGGCTCCGAGCAAGTCCGTCGGCGCATCCGACCCAAAACGTCGATAAAAAAAGATCTGTCGCGAGAGGTGAAGTTCATCTATGCGCTTCGGGATAGCGTCTTCGAGAAGCTCGGTGATGCCCCGGCCCCTGACGATCCAAGTATGACGAACTCGGAGCGCAACGTCGTGCGGATGGATGCCGCAGACGATGAAGTACGGCGGGCCAATCGCACCAAGTTCTTCGATATCGTGATCCCGATCGTGCCGTTCATCACCCACCGCAATGCGCGTGACCTGATGCTCGATGAGATGAAGGGCACTGGCGTGTCCCGGGACCTCATCAACGTGGTTGCCCGGTTCGTCGCGGATATGCGGCTGATCACTGACATGCGCAACGAATACGATATCTACGCGAGCCGACTGCTCGGCGCACTCAACCGGATGCCCGGACTCGATGCCGACAGGCTGTTCGCACTCATCGTCTACAAGAGCGTCCACCTGGCCGACTTTGAAGCCATCCGTTTCGGCAACAGCGATCTCGACCGCGTCTACGAGGCGTGGCGCCATATCGTCACTGAATCACTGAGCAAAGCGCAGGAACGAGAACGCGCCGCTGATCGGCTGCTCGCTCTGAAGGGGATGCTGCCCGAACGAGCCAAATCACTCGGCGATCGCCTGGAGAGCATCATTCGTGCTCTGCCCACCGGCCGAAACGGCCAGGGCGCATTGCGTTTGGTCGTCAGTGGTCAGGGCTACGAGGATGCGCAGCTTCGGTCGAGCGAACTATGGACGCAACTGTCAACAGAACGCGTGCCGGCGATGATCATCAACAACCGCACAGGCCAGAGCATGGAACTCTCTTTTGAGCAGTTGCAGACCCTCATTGGGGCCTCACTTGCCCCCGCCGAGTGGCTACCGGTCGACCGGGAGATCCAGACCGACGAACGGCGTTTAGCTAGGGCGGACGTCGAATTTCTTCGGCACCACGAGTGGCGGGACCTCTACGCCCGTAGCGAGTTCGACGCCGTTATAGAGGAGGACAAGGGGACGGAGACATTCCGGCACGCAGCAGATCGTGTGCTGAAGTCGAGGCTCGCGCGAGCCTTGGTGTCCTCCGGGTACCTCAACGAGTACTTCGCCCTATACGTGTCGGTCTATTACGGGCAACATCTCCGCCCGCGCGCTCTCAACTACATCATTCACACGCTCGACCGCGGTGTTCCAGACATCCACGCCGAGCTCGACCGCGATGACGTTGAGGCAATCATCGGAGACAAAGGAACCGACATTTTCCGGGACCGTGCCGCCTACAACGTCAGAGTCCTTGACCATCTCCTTGCGGACCGCCCCGACGAAGCGGCGATGATCGTGCGGCAGGTCGCGGCATGGGGCAGAGAAGATCGCGTCTTCGTGGAGTCCTACCTCCAGGCCGGCGTCGAGCGTGTGCAGCTCGTTCGTCTCCTCGCTCCCCTCGCGCCGGAAAAAATTGCGGACATCGTCACCGGAGCACCCGAGGATGTGCTCGCCGAGCTCCTAGACGCTGCGCTCGCGTTCGCGGGCTCGAAGATTGGCGAAGCCTCGACCAGCGAGTTCGCCGGGCTCGTCGTTGAGCACTACACAGAGTTCCCCTCGATTAGCACTCTCTCGCGACCTAAGCCAGGGGTCACGATCGTCCCAAGGCCAGCGACCATGAATGCAATCGCAAAACTCGGAATCAAACTGCCTGCGACGGCACCGTTGAACAGCATCGCCCGGAACCGCGCCGTCGAATTGGGCGCATATGAACTCAATGCTGCAAACATCGAGGACCTCACGGGTCAGCACTCGCTCGCGCTGGATACCATCCGCGCGGGCAGCGAGCCCGTATTCGATGCAGCTCTCGGGCGTATTGCAGAGTATCTCACCGTGGTCGAAGGGCGAGAGGGCGCGGCCACGGTCGACGATCCGCGGCAGTTTTTGCCGGTTCTCGTTGAGGCACGCGACGCGGGTGTCTCCGACACGCATCTTGGTCAGATCGTCAAGAGGGCCTCGGTGCACTGCCACGTTGTATCAATCACCGACGCCCCTCAGGGCGTATGGCCAACTCTCGCAGCAACCCAGCACGTGGCCGCCTCCGCTGTGAACCTGCTCGCTTACCTCGACACCATTGGCGCGCTCGACAAGAGCGTCGGCTGGCTCCTCGACGGGGCCGATGCGGTCCTGCTGCCGGATGACGTCGCGGAGTCAGAGCGCACTCGGCTCGCCGTCGCGATCCTCGAGGCCCGGCAGGCGATCCCCACTGCCGCGGTCCGTGCAAAGCTCGCCTCGAGCCTAAAGGTTTCCGCACCGATCCCGCCCTCCTCGCTGACGCCCGAGTCCGGCGAACTCGTCGGTCTGTTGATCGAGGAGGGGCTGGTCGACGACGGGGCGGCGACCTTCATCGGCACGCTCGTCCCCGACTGGTCGACGCGTGAGGCGGCACTGAGTAGGTCGAGGAGTGCGTCGGAATTCATCTCCCCAGGGGTACTGCCGGACTCTGAGATCCCGGCCTTCCTTCGTAGCACCGTCATCCCAGCGCGCCTCAAAAACGCCGTCTTGTCTAAGCTCGCGGACTTCGTTCCCGGCGCGAGCCCAACTTCGGTCCGCGCGCTTGCATCGTCGGCTGCCGCGTCGGGCACCGACATCCCCTTCGCCACCATCGATCAGGTAAGGGCAGCAGGCGCCTTGGACGAGAGCATCGTGGCACTTCTCTCCGTCTCTAACACGGTCACTCTCACCGAGCTCCGAGCGGAGCTACGTGCGCTCCGCGACCCCTATCCATCGATTGCGGATTGGGGCACCACTCGACCGCTCGTCCCCGACGATGAAGCCCACCGGAAAGTGCTGAATCGGCTCAAGGAGGCCGACATCGTCAGTGACCACAAGCTCGAACGTGGGCGAAGGCGGGTGTCTTTACGTCGACATGCGTAAAGTTCGCGATTCATTCCGCAGCGATCGTCGAGTCCTAGATGACGCTGTCGACGTGAGAAGACGAGCGATCTTAGTTGCAACCGTGCGAACGGCAGCCAGCCCCTCCCCTTCCGCAAATACCGACATCCGAAAATGAACGTTATGCCGGTTTGCTGCCATCGTCCGCGAGAACTCCTTACCCCCCTGTTGCTGCCGAGCGCCCTCACTCCCTATCTTGTGACGCGGCGGCGGCATGGGGCACATCAATGCCGATTAGCTTTCGGCCTCGCGTTCCAACAATTCGACCGACCATTTTGCACGAGCAAGTACTTCGTCGTACGTAATAACTTCTGGTCGGTGGAGGTTCCTGCGATATAGCTCAAAGGACCGCACCATGTCGACGTTGAAGTGGCCCTCGCGAGCGAACTGCGCGAGCGAGCCGATTACCAGGAATGATCGAGGCGCCCCAGTCCAGACTCGCTCTCCTGTCTCGAACCCATCACCATCGGACGTTGTCAACCACCGCTCCAGTTCGTCGCGGGCGCGATCTCCAGTCACCAGTGACTGCGAAGCACCGCCAACCAACTCTCGCGACGGGGCCCAAGTCCCCGATCGGTAGGCTTGCTTCTCAAGCAATGGATCGGTATGGAGCTTTAGTTCCGCAAGCGCGAGACTCCGAACCGCTCCCATTGTCATCAAGACTGCGTCAGCACGCTTACCCACGTCCGCAATACTCGATCCAGCTACGACGCGCTCAAGCCGCGTATTGTCCCACGATGTGAGCAACTGCCCGCTTAGGCCGACGCCGAGAAGCCACGGATTCTCCTCGAATAGTTCTTGCCAGACTGCCTCTGGCCCCCGACTGTCCTGGGCGGCGGCGAATGCCGTACTGTCCGTCAATAGTAGCTCAAACCGACGGACAGTCTCTTTGCGCGCCGCCACCGCCACAACGTCGCGAGCTGAAACGTCTGCTTCGATTACTGCAGCGAATCCTTCTCGATCTCGGCGATAGAGGGCGTCCATTGCTAAAGGATCTTTAAGAACGGCAGACAGAAGACCCTCATCAAACTTTATCGTCTCGTCATTGTCGGGAGACATGCCGCGTAGTGCGAGACAAAGTGAGATCAATCGTTGAGCGGCAACGGAATCTAGCGTTACGATGTTCTCTATCTGGGCATTTTTTGTCGCGACACCGGTCACACGTTCGAACCTGATTTCCGCAACATTACCTTGCTCGCGGACTATTCGTGCCTTTACCTGTACTCGCCCAGCCGGACTCTCGTAGATTTCCACAACTTCCTCACTCGTAAGTTCTGCGGCATTGCTGAAATCATCGCTAATGATTTGCCATACGGTGGACGCCATCTCGCCCTTGTCGGGCCCAAACTGCATTTCGAAGGCTTTGCCCTTCGTCGTGCGTCCAAGTATGCGCATCGCTGCATAATCGGCTTCGGTCTCTGGAGACGGTGGTATGAGCGCGGCCCAATCGAATCCTTCAGGTATCCTCATTGATGTCCCTCGTGTAGCACTAAGAAAGAGTTCGGGGTTCGCAGGCAGACGGGCTTGTTGTGGGCAACGTTCATTCAGCTCCGAAACAGTAGCTGACGTCTCGTGTTCTTCCCGTCCCTCGTTCGTACCTGAAAGCTCATTATGACAGTTGCCTACGACAGCGCCGAGCGCCGCTTGAACACCGCGGAGACGATGCGTCCCCAGCGCATGCCTGAAGCGCAGATCATGGACCGGATGATCGGTGACGCGTCTTTCTTGGCTCCGGCGCACGACTTGGTCCCCGTGGGCACGCGGCTTCTCCTCGCGCGCGACCGGGTCGTGGGTAGGGGCGCACCATCGAGCGTCCTAGGCAGAGCCGGTTTGGCCCCTGTGCAAGACAGCACTGCTAAGTCGATGGTGCCGCTGAGTGTTCTCTAGCGCGGACCTCGAGAATCTCGAGTCAGCCGAAGATCTCCGATAATGGAGATTATGTCGGGTTATCGGGCAGGCCCGTTTCGCGTGACCGCATGTCGGTGGTGCACGGGCGGTCGTCGGTCTCACTATCTCGATGAGCTACAGACTCCTGCGGACTCATGCCGCGCACGACGATCACCTGCGCCTGCACACCCGCGAAGTAACGATCGGGAAAGTAGAGCCTGCCTGCTGGATCGGTCATCTTGAACGAGGCGATGCTGGTGCCTTCGACGAAGTGCGCAACGCAAGGGACGACGATGATCACCTTCTCACCCGGCTCGGTGTCTGGTATCGGAACCTGCACGGGGGTCGTGATCAGTCCGGCGCCGGCCGCGATACCGACGCGGGTTAGTCTTCTACCGCGCCAGGGCACGCTGCCGACGTTTTGAAGTGTCCACGTCTTGGTGAAGCGCTGGCCGGGGGCCATCAAGGTGCCGTCCGCGATGGTCTCCTCAATGAAGATGCTCTCATCGAGGGGGTTGGCAGCCGGCGACGGCGTGGTCGTTGCCGTCACGCGCAGCAGACGCAGTCGTCTTTTCTCCATCAGCACTGCCTCGTACCGGGCGATTAGAAGACCCTGGGTATCGAGGGTGTCTTCAAGCAGGTGGACCACAAACTCGGAGGGTATGTCGCGGCCGTCCTCGGCCGCGCTCACTGTCCGCCGATCGCGCGCAATCCGCCGAGCAAGATCCGCTACAGACAGACCGCGCTTCTCCCGCCAGTACCTCAGTTCATCGCCGAACTGCTGCCGTTGGGTGTCGTGGCGACCTGGAGGACGGCGTTCTCGTGGCATCTTTTCGCCGATCTGCGTTGGGGGCTGTTCGCCCACAACGTACCGGCCCGGACACTCTCGTCTCACTCATCGATTTGATGGGCATGAGAGAGGGAGAAGGCACCATGGGCGGAACGATTCTGGCGCGGCGGCCAGCTGGACAGGTCGGTGTATTGGCTGCTCGTCGACGCACGATCATGGGGGTGATCGCGGCGCTGTTCGCGGTTCTTCTGGCTCTGACGATGGCGACGCCCGCGCAGGCGCTGTCGGGGTCCGGGTACAACAACACGCTGCCGTATCAGCAGGGATGCGGCCGCGGGGCGTACGCCATCTCGTCCAAGGCGATCCTCGGCGGAACGGTGAGCATGGTCTACTCGCCGACCTGCCAGACGAACTGGCTCGAGTGGTACGGCCCGAGCCGCTACACGAGCAAGAAGATGTACCAGCCGGTTCAGACGGCCGCCGAGAACGACACCGCCAGCTGGTCGTACTCCCGCCAGGTCTACGCTCCCGGCGCGACTGTCGCTCGAGGAGAGATCTACGTGTGGGTCGACAACACCGGACGCAACGGCTCGCAGGCCTGGTCCGTGCGCTGCGGTTCGACGTGCGAATGGGTCCAGTTCAACTGATCAGACCACGCTGCAAGCGGCCCTCGTCGACGAGCTCGGCGGGGGCCGCCTCACGTTCTGAGTCAGGTGCCGAAGTGAACTCACCGGCGTTACAGGGGGGTCGAGTCAAGGAGGGGGGCAGGACCAAGGGTGACCTGCCCCCTGCCGACGCGGGCTTCTTACCTTCGGCTTCATGGGAGACGGGGCCGACTCGTCCCAGCCGTCCAGACGCTGCCTGCAGCACTTCTTAGCGATGCGAACGTGCGGCTTGAACTACGGCTGATTATCGGGGCCGAACATCCCGTCGGGAGGCAACTCGTAGGGCAGCGGCTCCCCGGGTAGGTTCTCGTCCGTCGCTCCCGTAAACGGTCCTTCTGTAGACAGCAGGGCGGCCATGTGTGGCTCGGCATGATTGATCCACCAGGCGCTGATCCCGAGTCCCGCGTCGAGGCGGGATGCTTCCCAGCTGCGCCAGAGCGCTTCGATGCGCTGAACGGCTTCATCGACGGTCCACCAGTCGGCGCGCCAGCGTCCGGTGCCCTGGCCTTTGGCGGAGACGCGGCGGCGGTATGTGTACCGCCAGTACTTTCGCAGCCACTCGTCCGCTGAGCCGTAGACGAGGGTCGGGGCGGAGTCCTCGTCGAATGAGCGTTGCACGGCCGCTTCGGCGCGTGCCTGCATCAGCTCGACCCGCTCGGAAGTGAGCGCTCGTTCCAGGGCCTCCTTCGTCATCCCGGCGATGATCCCGGTGATGACGTCCGCGACCTCTCTCGCGGCGGTCGCGTCGACGTCGAACGCGCCGAGCAGCAACGCGGCCGCGGTATCGCGGTCCCCGTCGACGGCGGCCGGGAGGCCTGCAGCCTCTTGCACGTCTCCGCCCGCGAGCGGATCGTCGTCAGTCGCGCTGCGCCTCCGTCCGCTTCGCGTCCTCGTTCTCCGTCAGAGCCCGCATGGAGGCGGCGAGGTCGATCGCCGGAGCCGGTTCGACGCTCGCCACGACCGGCTCGGCGCTCGCCACGACCGGTTCAGCGCCGGTCACGACCGGCTGCGCGGCCGTCGCTACGACAGGAGTCGGCTCGGCGCCGCGTACTGGCGCGGTCGCGGGGTCGTGAGCGGCGATGGAAGCCTTGGTCGCTGCGACCTTCTTCTTCGCGCCCTCATACCAGGGCACAGTGCGCAGCAGTGCAGCCCGGGATCCCGTGGAGAGCATCACGGCGCGGCCGCGGGGCATCGCTCCGAGCTCGTCCACGGTCAGGATCCGCTCGCGCTTCAACGCGGTCAAGGTCGAGCGGATGCCCTTGTTGTAGCTGGCGGAGGTCGTCTCCCGGTCGTAGTCCCCGACGAGCTCGGAGACGTTCTGGAGGAAGTCGTTCTCCTTGACGCTGCCGAGGTAGAGGAACGCGTTCGACGCGCTCCACAGCTTCAACATGCCCTCCTTGCCGAACACGGCGACGCCCTGTGGCCAGGACTGGAACACCGACATGATCGGAATCCCGCGGGAGCCGAAGTGCGAGTACAGGTCGGGGAGGTCTCGCCACCGGCACACGTTCGCGGCCTCATCGAGGATCCCGACGAGGGGCGTGCGCAGCCGGCCTCCGGGCGAGGTGTCGGCGAGGTCGGTCGCCGCCTCGAGGGTGGCGGCGGTGAGCGCGGTGACGAGGGGGCCGGCGGTGCCGGCGCCCTCCTTGGAGAGGGAGTAGAGCGTGCCGGAGCCGCGGACGAACTCTGCCGCGTCGAACTGCGGCCGCGCGTCGGCGGTGCCACGGAGGTTCACCCAGTCGGCGACCTGCGTGTTCCTCAAGCACGCCGCCGTCTCCTGAGCGGTCGAGTAGACCGAGCCGCGCAGCTTCTCGGCGGACTGGAGGATGCCGAGCGCCGTGTCGCCTTTCATCGGTATCCGCCGGAGCGCAGCAGCCGCACGGGCTCTTCGTCGGTGACGTCGGTGAGCCACGCGAACACCTGACTGATCGGCTTCTGTCCGACCCGACCGCGGCGGCGAGCCGCCTCGGGGCGCTCCTGACCGCGCACCCAGACTCAACCGACACCTGTGGAGTATCGTGGAGTCGATTGCATGCAGACGCATGGATACGGACTCGCCGACCGCACGGCCTCCGAGCCCATCCCTCTTCGAGCAGGAGTCGTCATGACCACCACCAGCACCCGCTTCACCGACCGCGTCGTCCTCATCACCGGAGGAGGATCCGGACTCGGCCGCGCCGCCGCGGTCCGCCTCGCCCAGGAGGGCGCGAAGCTCGCCCTCGTCGACATCTCCGAGCAGGGCCTCGCGGCCACGGTCGACGTCCTGCCCGAGGGCACCGAGTCGATCACCGTCCTCGCCGACGTGTCGAAGGAGGCGGACGTCGACGCCTACGTCGCGCGCACCCTCGAGGCGTTCGGACGGATCGACGGCTTCTTCAACAACGCCGGCATCGAGGGCCGCCAGAACCTCACCGAGGACTTCACGGCCGACGAGTTCGACAAGGTCGTCGCGATCAACCTCCGGGGCGTGTTCCTCGGTCTCGAGAAGGTGCTGAAGGTGATGCGCGAGCAGGGCTCGGGCATGGTCGTCAACACCGCGAGCGTCGGCGGCATCACCGCGATCGGCAACCAGTCCGGCTACGCGGCCGCCAAGCACGGCGTCGTCGGCCTCACCCGCAACTCGGCGATCGAGTACGGCGAGTTCGGCATCCGCATCAACGCGATCGCGCCCGGGGCCATCTGGACCCCGATGGTCGAGAACTCGATGAAGCAGCTCGACCCCGAGAACCCGCGCAAGGCGGCCGAGGAGTTCATCCAGGTCAACCCGACGAAGCGCTACGGCGAGGCCGACGAGATCGCCTCGGTCGTCGCCTTCCTCCTCTCGGACGACGCCTCCTACGTGAACGCGACCGTCCTCCCGATCGACGGCGGTCAGTCGATCAAGTACTGAGGCCTGCTCCGCGGAGGGAGCGCCTGCCCCGGCGGGCGGCCCCCTCCGCTCCCGCCGCCTCTCCCGTGGGACCCGGCCCGACGGCTCCTCCACAGGGCGCTTCCCGCTCCGGGGTCTCCTCGAGCGGCTCGTCCCGCGCATCGCCCGTCCCGCGGCGGGAGCAGAATGGGGTCGGTCCCGCCGGACCTCGACCGCTACGGAGACATGCATGAACCCCACCGGGAGCTTCCGCGCCGCCCGCGACACCCTCCTGCAGCACCGCACCGATGCGGTCGCCGCGAACGAGGCCTTCCAGTGGCCGGACGTCGGGCCCCGCTTCAACTGGGCGGTGGACTGGTTCGACGCGATCGCGATCGGCAACGAGCGCCCCGCCCTCTGGATCGTGGAGGAGGACGGCTCCGAGGAGCAGTACTCCTTCGACCGGATGCGCTGGCGCTCCGACGAGGTCGCCGCCTGGCTCCACTCGGTCGGCGTCGAGCAGGGCGATCACGTGATGCTCATGCTCGGCAACCGCCTCGAGCTGTGGGAGTCGATGCTCGCGATCATGAAGCTCGGCGCGGTCATCCTCCCGACGACGACCCTGCTCTCGCCCGCCGACCTGGCCGACCGCCTGGAGCGCGGCGAGGTCGCGCACGTCATCGCGGACGCCTCCGAGACCGCCAAGTTCGACGAGATGGAGGGGGACTTCGGCCGCATCGCGGTCGGCGGCGCGGTCGAGGGCTGGCTCGACTACGCCGACTCGCTCGAGCCCTTCGGCATCAGCCCGACGGTGGTCGTCGAGAGCTCCGATCCGTGCCTGATCTACTTCACCTCCGGCACCACCTCGAAGCCCAAGATGGTCGTGCACACCCACGAGTCGTATCCCGTGGGGCACCTCAGCACGATGTACTGGCTCGGCGTCCAGCCGGGCGACGTGCACATGGCGATCAGCTCGCCGGGCTGGGGCAAGCACGCCTGGAGCTGCTTCTTCGCGCCGTGGAACGCGGAGGCGACGGTGTTCGTCTACAACTACAGCCGCTTCTCCCCCACCGCTCTGCACCAGCAGCTCGACCGTGCCGAGGTCACCACGTTCTGCGCGCCGCCGACCGTCTGGCGGATGCTGATCCAGTCGGCGCTGGGAGCGAAGCCGCGCGCGCTGACCGAGATCCTCTCCGCGGGCGAGCCGCTGAATCCCGAGGTCATCGCGACCGTCGAGCGGGAGTGGGGCCTCACGATCCGCGACGGCTACGGCCAGACCGAGACCACGGCGATCATCGCGAACCCGCCCGGCGCCCCGGTGGTCCCCGGAGCGATGGGCCGCGCGCTGCCCGGCGTCGCCATCGCCCTCGTCGACCCCCTGACCGGCGAGCCCGCCTCCACCGGCGAGATCTGCCTCGACCTCTCCGTCGAGCCCGTCAACCTGATGTCCGGCTACCTCGGCGACGAGGACCGCACCGAGCGCGCCCGTGCCGACGGCTACTTCCACACCGGCGACGTGGCGGTCCGCGCGGTCGACGGCACGATCACCTTCGTCGGCCGCACCGACGACATCTTCAAGTCCTCCGACTTCAAGATCTCGCCGTTCGAGGTCGAGAGCGTGCTGCTGCAGCACCCCGCCGTCGCCGAGTCCGCCGTCGTCCCGGCTCCGGACGAGGTGCGCCACAGCGTGGTGAAGGCCTACGTCACCCTCGCCGAGGGCTGGGAGCCGACCGCCGAGACGGCGAGCGCGATCTTCGCCCACACCCGCGAGCTGCTCTCCTCCTTCGAGCGGGTGCGGCGCCTCGAGTTCCACCCCCTGCCCAAGACGATCTCGGGCAAGATCCGCCGCGTCGAGCTGCGCGAGCGCGAGGAGGAGGCGTTCCGCCGCGGCGAGGAGATCCCCACCGAGTGGCGTGCCGACCGCCTCTAGGCGCGGCGCGCGGCCCTCGTCCGCCGAGACACCGCCGCAACCGCCGAAGCACCGCTGAGGCGGCGGTGCCTCGACGGGAGGGGGCGGGCCGGGACGCCGGCCGCCGGTGACCAGCGCCGACGGCGATCAGCGACGACGGCGATCAGCGCGGCGTCAGGCGGGGGCGCACGGCGATCAGCTCGCCGTGGTCGCGGACGCCGGGGGCGCTGCGGCGGAGGGAGTGGGTCGCCTCGAGGCCCGCCTGCTCGGCGAGCGCGCGCATCTCGGCGAGCGGATGGAACCAGGCCGGTGCGACGGCGTGCGCGAACGC
>NZ_PSUG01000065.1:0-17281 GCF_002931755.1 Rathayibacter sp. AY2B3
TCCAAAGGAATCCCAACCCGATCCGAAGATCAAGGCCGGGGTATAAAATTGGCATTGAACATAGTGCACGCTGTTGAGTTCTCAAGAATCGGACACATCTCGCCTCCACACCAGAACGGTGCTTCACAACGAAAGTGATCGAAGATGTTGTTGCTTGCGTCATACGCGTCTTCTCGGTAGACTAGGAGAAGTTTCTTTCTCCCTGTCGCCGTGGCAACTTGTATAACTTAGCACATCCGCAGGCCGTGTCAAATCCGGCTTCTTCGCTATGCCGTCACGCTCGTAGGCGCTCCGACGTTGCTCGGTTCAGGACCTGAATCCTGCGCCGGGCGGCGAAGTTGCTGGATCCGAGGGATCCTGCGAAGGCTTTACATCCGTGCGGCAGACCTGCTCCGAAGAGCTGTCTTGCCGAGTGGATGGTCCCGATTGAGGCCGGGACGTAGGAGCTGCTGCTCTTTCCGTTTCCCTGCGGCCTTTGTGGCGACTCGGAATAAGTTACGCAGCGATCGCGGTGCTGTCAAACGAGGGGCCGAAATCGCGCATCCCGGGCGTGTCGGCATCGAGGGTCCTCCCCGTCGGCGCCCCGTTCGGCGGGAGGGAACCGGGGTCCGGCCCGGCTGCACCGCAGGGCAGCGGGGTCTCCCATCCGGCGGTGTCCCGCTCCGCCCCGGGGAGGGACCACCACCCCCGGAGACGACGAGGAGCGCGCGACCCGGATCGCTCCGGTACCGCGCGCTCCTCGGGGGGATGCCGGGACTACGCCCCGATGCCGACCGCCTCGGGCGAGACGTCCGCACCGGGAGCCGACGGCGCGAGCGCCTCGGCGACGCGCTGCGAGAGCGACGAGTCGACGTTCGCCCAGTACTGGAGCACGCGCTGGCGCAGCTCCGGACGGGTGACCTTCGACACGTGGCCGGCGATGTTCGCGACCAGGCGGGCACGCGCATCGTCGTCGAGGACCTCGCGGTAGAGCGTCCCCGCCTGACCGAAGTCGTCGTCCTCCGGGTGCAGGGTCGCCGCGGCGCGGGTCAGCTCGCCGTCGGTCTCCCAGCCGGCCGACTCCGCCGCCCGGGCGGGATCGGCGTGGGCGCCGCCCATCGTGTTCGGCGCGTAGACGGGCACCTCGGACTTCTGGAAGTCGAACCGCATGGGCCCGTCCTTCGAGTACGAGTGCACCGGCGACTTCGGCGCGTTCACCGGCAGCTGCGCGTGGTTGGTCCCCACGCGGTAGCGGTGCGCGTCGGCGTAGCTGAAGATGCGCGCGAGCAGCATCTTGTCGGGGCTCGCCGCGATCCCGGGCACGAAGTTCGAGGGGGCGAACGCCGCCTGCTCGATCTGCGCGAAGTAGTTCTCCGGGTTCCGGTCGAGCGTCATGGTGCCGACCTCGATCAGCGGGTAGTCCGCGTGGGGCCAGACCTTGGTGAGGTCGAACGGGTTGAACCGGTAGCTCTTCGCGTCCTCGTACGGCATGACCTGCACGGACAGCGTCCAGGAGGGGAAGTCGCCGCGGTCGATCGCGGAGGACAGATCGCGGATGTGGAAGTCCGCGTCCTCTCCGGCGATCTGGTCGGCCTGCTCCTGGCTGAGGATCTCGACGCCCTGGTCGGTCGTGAAGTGGTACTTGACCCAGAATCGCTCGCCGGCCGCGTTGATCCACTGGTAGGTGTGCGAGCCGAAGCCGTCCATGTGCCGCCACGAGGAGGGCAGGCCCCGGTCGCCCATGAGCCAGGTGACCTGGTGGGCCGACTCGGGCGAGAGGGTCCAGAAGTCCCACTGCATGTCGTGGTCGCGCAGGTGGCTGCCCGGCAGGCGCTTCTGCGAGCGGATGAAGTCGGGGAACTTGATGCCGTCCCGGATGAAGAAGACGGGGGTGTTGTTGCCGACGAGGTCGTAGTTGCCCTCGCTCGTGTAGAACTTCAGCGCGAAGCCGCGGGGGTCGCGCCAGGTGTCGGGCGAGCCCTGCTCGCCGGCGACCGTGGAGAAGCGCGCGAGCATCTCGGTCTCGACTCCGGGCTGGAAGAGCGCGGCACGCGTGTAGGCGCTGACGTCGGCGGTGGTGGTGAAGCGTCCGAAGGCTCCGCCGCCCTTGGCGTGGACGACCCGCTCCGGGATGCGCTCGCGGTTGAACTGGGCCAGCTTCTCGACGAGGTAGTGGTCGTGGAGCGCGAGGGGTCCGTCGGCTCCGACGCTCAGCGAGTGGTCGTCGCTCGCGACCGGTGCTCCGGAGTTCGTGGTGGTGAATCGTTCCTCGGTCATGTTCCTCCTGTCGGCGAGGGGCACGGGGCCCGCCGCTCCGGTGTAGCGGATGTCGGTCAGTGGGCCGGCGCCAGGCAGTCGGGGCAGGTGCCCCAGAACGTGACGTCGGCGGTGTCCACGGCGAAGCCGCTCGCGGTCTGCGGTTGCAGGCACGGCGCCTCCCCGACGACGCAGTCGACGTCGGCCACGGCTCCGCAGCGCCGGCACACCACGTGGTGGTGGTTGTCGCCCACCCGCAGCTCGAACCGGCGGGGGTGGCCCTCCGGCTCGATGCGGCGGACGATCCCGGCGTCGGTGAACGCCGAGAGCACTCCGTAGACGGCCTGCGCCGAGGCCTCGGGGAGGCCCTCGCGCACTCGGGCCAGGACCGCGTCGACCCCGGAGTGCGGGTGCTCCTCGAGAGCGAGGAGCACCGCGCGCCGGGTGGCGGTGACCTTGAGCCCGGAGGCTCGGAGCCGCTCGTCCACTGTCGTCATGCCGAGGACACTACCCGAGTTGTCTTGAGCGGATCAAAACAACGGGCGGCGTGGCGCGCCCGTCCCGGTGAACGGCCGGGAACGCTCCGGAGGCTCCGATCAGGCGACCGGGCCCTCGACCAGCACGACCTGGGCGGAGCGGGCGGCACCCGCGTTGTCGGTCCACGAGATCGTCACCGACTCCCCGGGCTCGCGCTGCGCGAGCGAGGCGGACAGCTGGTCGGCCGAGGCGATGCCGACGCCGTCGACAGCGGTGACGACGTCCCCCGCCTCGAGGCCCGCCTGCGCGGCCGGCCCGCCCTCGACGACTCCGCCGATCACGGCACCGGACGCGGTGGTCGCGAGCGCGCGCGAGGTCGCCGACGCGGTGCCGGAGGAGAGGGAGACGCCGAGGAAGGCCGGGTATCCGATCTCGACGGTCGCCGTGTCGGCGCCCGCCTCGATGGTGGCGACGATGTCCAGGGCCTTCGAGATCGGGATCGCGAAGCCGGTGATGTCGGTCGTGCCGCTGGAGGCGGCGGTGTCCATCCCCACGACGCGTCCGGCGGAGTCGACGAGCGGGCCGCCGGAGTCGCCCGAGACGATGTCGGCGTCCGTCTGGATCAGGCCGGTCAGCGTCTCGGCGGTGATCCCCGACTCGGAGCGGGTGGTGATCTGCTGGTCGAGAGCGGTCACCGAGCCGGACGCGGCGACCAGGTCGCCCGTTCCTCCCGCGTTGCCGACGGCCGTCACGGTGTCGCCCACGGCGACTCCGTCGGTGTCGAGCGAGGCCGGAGTGAGACCGGAGGCGTCCTCCAGCTGCAGGACGGCGACGTCGTTCGTCGCGTCGGTGCCGACGACGCGGGCGGTGTAGCTGCGCCCGGTGGACTCCACCGTGACCGAGATCGCGGTGGCACCCTCGACGACGTGGTTGTTGGTGAGGATCATGCCGTCGGAGGTGAGGATCATGCCGGTACCGGCCGAGCGGGCACCCTGGTAGGTGAGCTCGGAGGTGATCGTGACGACGCCGGCGGTCTGCGCGGTGCTCGCGGCCACGGCGTCGGTCGCGCCGGTGGCGGGCTCGGAGGCGGAGGATCCGCCCTGCGTCGACCCGAACGGGGAGGAGCCGCCCTGCGACGATCCGCCCTGCGTCGATCCACCCCAGGAGGGGACGATCACGTATCCGCCGCCGAAGGATCCCCGCGAGCCGCCGGGGTAGACGATCGTGGTGGCGCCGGCCGAGGCCGAGGAGGCCGCCTCGGTGCGGCCGGCGGTGGCGACTCCGCCCGCCGTCACTCCGATCAGCACGGCCAGGCCGAGGCCCCCGGCGATCAGCGCCCGACGGCGACGGCGCCGGTCGTCCGCGCGCAGCGCGCGCACCTCGTCGGCGCCCGTCGCCTCCGTGGTGACGGGCTGGTCGGTGAGCTCTCGCTCGTCGGATTCGTGTCGCTCGTTCATGGTGTCGTCCTCGTGCCGGGGCCGCCCCTGACGGCGACCGGTTCCCATTCCACGCCCGGCCTCCCCGCGCTGCCTGGACGCGCCTTATGCGGTTCCTATGAACGCTCGCCTCCCTAATAGTTGTAGCGTCAACCAAAAGCGGGTAGCGTCTCCGCCGTGACCACCTCCTCCCCCGACCTGCTCGCTCCCGACACCGCGATGGGCGCGGTGACCCTCCGCGTCGCCGACCTCGACGGGATGATCGCCTACTACCGCGACGCCGTGACGCTCGAGCTGCTCTCGCACGACGGCCCGGTCGCGGTGCTCGGCCGCGGCGGAGTGCCGGCCGTGATCCTCCAGCACGCGCCCGAGCTGGTGCACGCCTCGCCGCGCAGCGCCGGCCTCTTCCACACGGCGATCCTCTTCGAATCGGAGGCGGCGCTCGCCGCGGCCGTGTACAGCGTCGCGACCCGGCACCCCGGCTCCTTCACCGGCAGCTCCGACCACCTCGTCAGCAAGGCCTTCTACTTCGACGACCCCGAGCACAACGGCGTCGAGCTCTACTGGGACCGCGACCGCACCCAGTGGTCGTGGACGCACGGGCGGATCGAGATGGGCACGCTCTTCCTCGACCCGAACGCGTTCCTGCAGGAGCACCTCACCGAGGAGTCGATCGCCCAGCCGCGCCTCGGCGGCGCCTCCGTCGGCCACGTGCACCTGAGCGTGGGCGACGTCGCCACCGCGAAGGAGTTCTATGTCGACCGGCTCGGCTTCGAGACGACGATCGCGTACGGCGGGCAGGCGCTCTTCGTCTCGGCGGGCGGCTACCACCACCACATGGCGATGAACACCTGGAACTCGGCGGGCGCCGGACGCCGGCAGCAGGCCCTCGGCCTCGGACAGGTCGAGATCGTGGTGCCCGGCGCCGACGACCTCGGCGCGCTCGGCGAGCGGCTGGCCCGCTCCGGAGTCGCCGCGCGCGACGACGGCCGCACCCTCGCCTTCGAGGATCCGTGGGCGAACGCGATCCGCGTCACGACCTCCTGAGCCGCCGCCGACCGCGGGGGACCCCGCGGGTACGATGAGTGACGCGGAAGACCGCACTCCCCCGAGACTCCGGAGAACACGGTGCCCACGATCGTCGTTGAAGTCATGCCCAAGGCCGAGCTGCTCGACCCGCAGGGGAAGGCCGTCGCCGGCGCGCTCGCGCGGCTGGGCCACTCCGCCCTCCACGGCGTGCGGGTGGGCAAGCGCTTCGAGATCACCGTCGACGAGGTGACCGACGAGGTGCGCGCCTCGGTGCAGCGCATCGCCGACGAGATGCTCTCGAACTCGGTGATCGAGGACGTCGTCGGGATCCACTACCCGGCGGAGGCCGCCCGATGAGGATCGGCGTCATCACCTTCCCCGGCTCGCTCGACGACCGCGACGCCCAGCGCGCCGTCCGGTTCGCGGGTGCCGAGCCGGTCGCGCTCTGGCACGGCGACCACGACCTCGACGGGGTCGACGCGATCGTCCTGCCCGGCGGGTTCTCCTACGGCGACTACCTGCGCTGCGGTGCCATCGCCTCGCACTCGCCGATCATGCGCGAGGTCGTCGACGCGGCGAACGCGGGGACCCCGGTCCTCGGGATCTGCAACGGCTTCCAGATGCTGACGGAGGCGCACCTGCTGCCCGGCGGTCTGATCGCGAACGACATCGGCTCCTTCGTCTGCCGCGACCAGCGCCTGCTCGTCGCGAGCACCGAGACCGCCTGGACGAACGGCTTCGAGCCCGGCCAGGAGATCACGATCCCGCTGAAGAACGGCGAGGGCGGCTACATCGCCTCGGCCGAGACGCTGCTGGAGCTCGAGGCGGAGGGACGCGTCGTCGTGCGCTACCTCGGCCACAACCCGAACGGCTCGATGAACGACATCGCCGGCATCAGCAACCGCCGCGGCAACGTGGTCGGCCTCATGCCGCACCCGGAGCACGCCGTCGAGGAGGGCTTCGGTCCCGACACGGCCGCCGCGATGCGCTCCGGAGTCGACGGGCTGACCTTCTTCACCTCCGCGCTGCGCTCGCTGCTCGCCTCCGCCTGACACATCCGGCCCGGGTCCGCCCGGGGCACGACGAACGGGACCCCCGGCTCCAGCGGCCGGGGGTCCCGTTCGTCTCGAGCGGCCTGCGCGGCCGCCCGGCTCAGGCCGCGACGAGCTTCGCCAGGTAGGTCGCGGGCTTGAGGGACAGGCGGGGCTCCGCCTGACGGAAGGCATGGATGGCGGCCACCTGCTTCCGGGGCTCGATCCCGCGCTCGGCGAGGACGCCACGACCCCAGTCGACCGCTGACGCGACGGCCGCGGGGGTGGTCGATGCCCCGTCTCCGAAGAGGGAGACGAGCTCCTCGGTCGGGTCGGCGTGGTCTCCGAGGAGACCGCTGAGGGGAGATGCCATGGTGAGTTCCCTTCTCTCGTCGTGAGGTGCGCGCCGGGAGGGCCGCTCCTCCATCGTCGGTGCCCACCCTCAGCGAAGTCCGGGAACGGAGAAACCGGCACGGGACGGCGAGGAACCTTGCCGACGCTTCTGCCGGGCGGGGCGGTGTCTCGGCGGACGGGCCGACGGGTCGGCCGTCAGGGGCCGGTGAGGACCTCGGGCTCGGGGGTCATCGAGAGGGTGGGGATCGAGGCGGTGATCACGGTTCCGTCGGAGCGGCGGGTGCCCTCGATGTCGGACGTGGTCGGCGCGCCGTGCAGGCGGCGGCCCTGGTGGGTCAGCGTCACGCGCACCGGGCTGCCCACCGCGACGTGCACCCGCTCGTCGCGGACGGTGATCGTCGCGGAGTCGCCGGTCTCGACGGTCAGCAGGACCTCGGTCTGCGTCACCTCGACCCGCACGCGCGTGCCGTGGAGGGTGATGCGGAAGGCGAGGCGGTCCCAGTCGTCGGGCAGGCGCGGGTCGAGCGTGATCCGTCCGCCGTGGTCCCGCATCCCGCCGAAGCCGTAGACGAGGGCGCTCCAGACGCCGCCGGTCGAGGCGACGTGGATGCCGTCGGCGGTGTTGCGGTGCAGGTCGGCCAGGTCGACGAAGAGCGCCGACAGGAAGTAGTGGCGGGCCAGGTCGCTGTAGCCGACCTCGGCGGCGATGATCGACTGCACGACGGCCGAGAGGGTCGAGTCGCCCGTGGTCAGCGCGTCGTAGTACTCGAAGTCGGCGCGCTTCTGCTCGGCGGTGAACTCGTTGCCCTGCAGCAGCAGCGCGAGCACGACGTCGGCCTGCTTGAGGACCTGGAAGCGGTAGATCACCAGCGGGTGGAAGTGCAGCAGCAGCGGGCGCTTGCTCGCCGGGGTGTTCTCGAGGTCCCACAGCTCCTTCTCGAGGAAGGCCGCGTCCTGCGGGTGGATGCCCGCCCGAGCGTCGAAGGGGATGTGCATCTTCTCGGCGGCGCGCGCCCACTCGAGCACCTCGCCCTCGTCGAGAGCGAGGCGGTCGGCCATCCGCTCGTACGCGGCGGGCTCGACGGCCTTCAGCAGCTCGACGGCGCGGGCGGCGGAGCGGAGGTTCGCCCGGGCCATGACGTTCGTGTACAGGTTGTCGTTGACGACCGTCGTGTACTCGTCCGGCCCCGTCACTCCGTGGATGTGGAAGTGGTCGTCGCCGTTGCTGCGCCAGAAGCCCAGGTCGGCCCACATCCGAGCGGTCTCGACGAGGATGTCGATCGCCCCGCGGGCGAGGAAGTCGTCGTCGCCCGTCGCTCCCACGTACTGCATGAGCGCGTAGGAGATGTCGGCGTCGATGTGGTACTGCGCGGTGCCGGCGGCGTAGTAGGCCGACGACTCCTGCCCGTTGATGGTGCGCCAGGGGAACAGCGCGCCGCGCTGGTTGAGCTCCGAGGCGCGCGCGCGGGCCGCCTCGAGCATGTTCTGCCGGAAGCGCAAGGCGTTCCGGGCGACGAGGGGCGCGGTGTAGCTGAGGAACGGGAGGACGTAGACCTCGGTGTCCCAGAAGTAGTGGCCGCCGTAGCCGGAGCCCGAGACGCCCTTGGCCGCGACTCCGCCGCCGTCGGTGCGGGCGGTGGACTGGGCGAGCTGGAAGAGGTTCCAGCGGGTCGCCTGCTGGATAGCGGGCTGGCCGTCCAGCTGCACATCGGAGCGGGTCCAGAAGTCGTCGAGCCACTCGCGCTGCTTGACGAACTGCTCCTCGACCGGCGTCTCGCGGGCGCGGTCGAGCGTGCGGTCGCAGCGGTCGGCGAGCTCGCGCACGGGCACGCCGCGGGAGGTGTGGTAGGTCAGCGTCTTGACCAGGCGGACCGGCCGGCCGGCCTTGGCCTTCACGCGGTAGACGTGCTTGGCGAGGTCGTCGTCGATCTGGGAGGTCTGGTCCCACTCGTTCTCGGTCTCGAGCTGGTGCTCGGCGCCGCACGCGACGGTCATCTGCGAGTTGGTGGTGCGGTAGCCGAGGAGGTAGCGGGTGCCGCTGACGCGCTTCAGGCGCGGCTGGAGGACGCGGTCCTCGAACGACTCCGCCTTGCGCGGGTCGAAGCCCGCGCCCTCGCTGCCGGAGGGGGCGTGGTACTCATCCACGCCGTCCTGGCGGTTGAGGATCTGGCTCGAGATCAGCACCGACGCGTCGTGGTCGAGCATCTCGACCTCGTAGTCGAGGATCGCGAGGTGCCGGTCGGTGAACGAGACCAGGCGGCGCGAGCGGATGAGGACGCGCTTGCCCGACGGGGTGCGCCACTCCAGCTCGCGGGTGAGCACGCCGTTCGCGAAGTCGAGGCGGCGCGAGTAGGCGAGGACGTCCGCCTCGCTCAGCACGAAGGGCTCGTCGTCGACGTAGAGGCGGATGATCTTGGCGTCCGGCACGTTGACGATGGTCTGGCCGACGCGGGCGAAGCCGAACGCCTCCTCCGCATGACGGATGGGCCAGGTCTCGTGGAACCCGTTGATGAAGGTGCCGTAGGCGTAGCCGTCGCGCCCCTCCTCCACGTTGCCGCGGAGGCCGAGGTAGCCGTTGCCGGTGGCGAAGAGCGTCTCGGTGCGGCCCTGCAGCTCGGAGGCGAACTCGGTCTCGACGAGGGCCCACTCGTCGATCGGGAAGCGGTTCCGGTCGAGCGGGTCGGAGGTGATGGGGTTCATGCGGCGTCCTCGGGGGCGGGAGCGGTGGGGAGGAAGGGGAGCAGCTCGGCCAGGTCGTCCACGACCAGGTCGGCGCCGTGCTCGAGCAGGGTGTCGGCCCCGACTCCGCGGTCGACCCCGACGACGAGGCCGAAGCCGCCCGCCCGGCCGGCCGCGACTCCGGAGTGCGCGTCCTCGAGGACGGCGCACTCGGCGGCCGGGAGGCCGAGGAGCTCGGCCGCGTAGAGGTAGGTGTCGGGCGCGGGCTTGCCGGCGATCGAGCGCTCGGCGGCGAGGAGCCCGTCCACGACGACCTCGAAGCGGTCGCGGAGGCCGGCCGCCTCGAGGACCGGCACGCCGTTGCGGGAGGAGGTGACGACGGCGACCTGCACGCCCGCGGCGATCGCGGCGTCGACGAAGCGGAGCGAGCCCGGGTAGGGAGCGACGCCCGTCTCGGCGAGGGTGCGGTTGAAGGCGTCGTTCTTGCGGTTGCCGAGCCCGCAGACGGTCTCGAGCGACGGGTCGTCCTCCGGCGTGCCCTCGGGGAGGGTGATGCCGCGCGAGGCGAGGAGCGCCCGGACGCCGTCGTAGCGCGGGCGTCCGTCGATGTGGCGGAAGTAGTCGGCGTCCGTGTAGCCCTCGGCGACGCCGCGCGAGGAGAGGTACTCGGTGAACAGCCGCGACCAGGCCTGCATGTGGACGTCGGCGGTCGGCGTGAGCACGCCGTCGAGGTCGAACAGGAGCGCGCGGACACCGCGGAGGGCGGAGGCGTCGAGGCGCGTCGGGGATGCAGTCACGGCGGGGAGGACCTCTGATCGGGGGCAGGCGTTCGGCGGTTCCGCCGATGACGGTCGTCCGCCGCGGACTGCAGGTATCGTATACGCCCCCCGGCCGCCGTGTGGAACCGTTTACACGTCCGTCATCTGCGCGCCGCCGGGGGCGTCGATCCGCTCGGGGGCGAGGCGGTGCCGCCCGAGGGGGAGCATGAGCGGAGTGCCCGAGGTCGGGTCGGTGATGATGCGGCTGTCGAGGCCGAAGACGGCGAGCACCGTCTCCTCGGTGAGCACCGCGGCCGGGGTGCCGGAGGCGTGCACCGCGCCGTGCGCGATCGCCACGAGGTGGTCGGCGTAGCGGGCGGCCAGGTTGAGGTCGTGCAGGACCATCACCACCGTCGTCCCGCGGGTGCGGTTGAGGTCGACGAGCAGGTCGAGAACCTCGATCTGGTGGCTGACGTCGAGGAAGGTGGTCGGCTCGTCCAGCAGCAGCACGTCCGTCTCCTGCGCGAGGGCCATCGCGATCCAGACGCGCTGGCGCTGCCCGCCGCTGAGCTCGTCGACGGAGCGGTCGGCCAGGGCGGCGGTGTCCGTCGCGTCGAGCGCGGTCGCGACGGCCTCGTCGTCGTGCGCGCTCCAACGGCTCAGCATCCCCTGATGCGGATGGCGGCCGCGGCCGACGAGATCCGCGACGGTGATGCCCTCCGGGGCGATCGGCGACTGCGGGAGGAGGCCGAGCGTGCGGGCGAGCTGCTTCGCCGGCGTCCGGTGCACGGCCCGCCCGTCGAGCAGCACGGCGCCGGAGCGGGGCGCGAGCAGGCGCGACATCGAGCGCAGGAGCGTCGACTTGCCGCAGGCGTTCGCTCCGACGATCGCGGTGATGCGGCCGGGCGGGACGACGAGGTCGAGGCCGTCGACGACTGTCCGGTCGCCGTAGCCGAGGGTGACCCCCTCGGCCGTCAGGGTGTGCGCGGTGGTCACAGTGAGCCTCCCGCTCGGTTGCTGCGGACGATGAGGTAGACGAGGCACGGCGCCCCGAGCACGCCGGTGACCACTCCGACCGGGTAGCGCAGGCCCAGCCCGAACTGCCCGACGAAGTCGGCGACGAGCACGAGGAGCGCGCCGACGAGGGCCGAGGGGATGAGGAGCGAGGCGCCGGGCCCGATCAGGCGGGCGGCGATCGGCCCGGAGAGGAAGGCCACGAAGGCGATCGGGCCGGCGGCGGCGGTCGCGAAGGCGATCAGCCCGACCGCCGCGACGATCACGACCAGGCGGGTGGCGTTCACGCGGATGCCGAGCGCGGAGGCGGTGTCGTCGCCGAGCTGGGTGGCGGAGAGGTCGCGCGAGCGGGAGAGCAGGACGGGAGTGAGGACGACGACCGCGGCGAGGACCGGCACGACCTCGCTCCAGCTCGCGCCGTTGAGGCTCCCGGTGAGCCAGCGGGACGCCTCCTGCAGGTCCCACGCGGCGGCCTGCGCGAGCACGTAGGCGGTGAGGGAGTCGAGCATCGCGGCGACCCCGATGCCGATCAGGATCAGCCGCGTGCCGGCCACTCCGCTGCGGTAGGACAGGGCGTAGACGAGCAGCGCGACCACGAGTCCCGCGACGATCGCGAGGGCCGAGACCTGCGCGGCTCCGAGCGAGAGCGTCACGATCGCGAAGGCCGCGGCAGCGCTCGCCCCGGCGCTGATCCCGATGATGTCGGGGCTGGCGAGCGGATTGCGGAGCATGGTCTGGAAGCTCACTCCGCCGAGCCCGAAGCACAGGCCCACCAGCAGCGCGAGCACGGCGCGAGGGAGGCGGAGGCGCCCGACGGTGAAGCCCGCGCCGGGCACCTGCTCGCCGAGGATCACGCGCAGCACCTCGTCGGGCGAGTAGACGGTCTGGCCGACCAGCAGGGAGACGGCGAAGGCGGCCGCGATCAGGACCGCGAGGACGGCGACGACGATCCGGCGCCGGGCCCCGCGGCGGCGGCGGCCGGCCGCGACGGCGCGGGCGGTGGCGGAGGGCGCCTCGAGCAGCGCGGTCACAGCTCGCGCACCTTCTGGCGGCGGACGATCGCGATGAACACCGGGGCGCCGACCAGCGCAGTGACGATGCCCACGTCGATCTCGCTCGGGCGCGCGACGACGCGGCCGACGATGTCCGCCGCGATCAGGAGCACGGCGCCGGTCACCGCCGAGAACGGCAGCAGCCAGCGGTGGTCCACGCCGACGAGGAGGCGGCAGGCGTGCGGGACGACCAGGCCGACGAAGCCGATGGGCCCCGTGACCGCGGTCGTCGCTCCGCAGAGCACGACCGCGCCCAGTGCGGCACCGCCGCGCGCGAGGGCGACCCGCTCCCCCAGGCCCGCGGCGAGCTCGTCGCCCAGCGCGAGCGTGTTGAGGCTCTTGGCCGAGAGCACGCAGAGGACGAGGCCGGCCAGGAGGAAGGGGAGCACCTGCGCGATGCTCGCGGACGTCGCGCCGCCGACTCCGCCGATCTGCCAGGAGCGGATGCCGCCCGCGATGTCGGCGCGCGGCAGGACGATCGCACTGATCACCGAGACCAGCGCGGCCGAGGTGGCGGCCCCGGCCAGGGCGAGCGTGAGCGGAGTCGCACCGCCGCGCCCCAGCGAGCCGACCGTGTAGACGAAGACCGCGGCGACCGCGGCCCCGCCGATCGCGACCCAGACGTAGGCGGCGGAGCTGCTCAGCCCGAAGAAGACGATGCCCGTCACGACCGCGAGCGAGGCCCCGGTGTTCACCCCGAGGATGCCGGGGTCGGCCAGCGGATTGCGGGTCACCCCCTGCATCAGCACGCCGGCGACGCCGAGGGCCGCACCCGCGATCGCGGCGAGCACGGTGCGCGGAATGCGCTTGGCGACCGCGGCCTGCGCGAATCCGTCCGTGGACCCGCCGAACGCGGCGACCACGTCGCTCCACGCCACCTCCCGCGACCCCACCAGCACCGAGACCACGGCGGCGGCGAGCAGCACGGCCACGGCCGCGAGCAGCCAGAGGGCGCGCAGCCGCCTCGGGCGGCGCACGGCGGCGACGCCCGAGGCGGCGGGAGGAGCGCCGAGGGTCACGCGGATCGCGTTCCGGCTCAGGCGGCCGGAGTGCTCTGCGCGGCCTTGCCGGCGGCCTCGTCGAGCAGGTCGAGGTAGTCGTCGAGGACCCATGAGATCGAGAGCGGCGTCGGGTTGGCGGCGGTGCCCAGCGGGGTGGAGGGCAGGCGCACGATGGCGTCGGAGGCGACCGCGGGGATCTGCGAGAGCAGCGGGTCGGCCTTGAGAGTGCTCACGAGCTCGTCGTCTCCGTAGGTGACGATCACGTCGACGTCGCTGAAGGCGTCGGCCTGCTCGGCGCTCTGCGTGAGCGAGAACGTGTCGGTCGCGGCGGAGGCGGTGGCGATGCTGCCGGGAGTGGCCATGCCGAGGTCCTCGAAGAACGCGGGGCGGGTGTCGTGCGACGTGTAGAAGCTGACCTGGCTGAGGTCGGTCGGGTCGACGTGGGTGAGGAACATCGCCGACGTGCCGGCCAGCTGCGGGTGCGCGGCGACCTTCTCCTCGATCTCGCCCTCGAGCTCGGTGATCAGGGCGGCGCCCTCGTCGGCCCTGCCCATCGCCTCGCTGTTCAGCGTGATCATGTCGCGCCAGGAGGTGCCCCAGGCGGTCTCGGGGTAGGCGACGACGGGGGCGATCCCGCTCAGGGTGTCGTAGTCCTCCTGCGTGAGGCCGGAGTAGGCAGCGAGGATGACGTCGGGGTCGGTGTCCGAGACGGCCTCGAAGTCGATGCCGTCGGTCTCGTCGAAGAGGACGGGGGTCTCGGCGCCGAGCTCGGCGAGCTTCTCGCTCACCCAGGGGAGGAGCCCGTCGCCGTCGTCGTCGCCGAAGTTGGCGGCGGCCATGCCCACGGGGACGACGCCCAGCGCGAGCGGGACCTCGTGGTTGGCCCAGTTGACGGTCGCCACGCGCTCGGGCGCCGACTCGATGGTGGTGGTGCCGAGAGCGTGCTCGATCGTGATCGGCGTGAAGGCGCTGTCCGCGGCAGAGTCGTCTCCGGTGGCGGAGCCGCTGCAGCCGGCGAGGCCGATCGTCAGCGCGGCGGCGGCGAGCAGGGCGAGGGGCGTGGTGGCGCGGGGCATGGGTCCCTTTCGAGAGGCTGTGCGGAGGCGGCGCAGGGTCCGAGCGGACCGGCACTAAGGACAGCCTAACCAAAGAATGTGCGTGCTCTCAGTCGGGAGCTGTCCCGAACCGAGGTCAGGAGCGCCCCGGACGGCCCTTCGAGGGCACCGGGCGCATTCCGACCTCGGTTGCAGACATCAGGCCCTCGCGAGCTTCTCGACGGTGCGCAGGTTCCGGGTCGTCGTGGTGGAGCGGTAGGCGGAGCGGGCGAGGATCCTCGCGACCGGAGTGTCCGTCGAGGCGCCGCGCGGGCAGCGCCAGTAGAGGACGCCGGCGCCCCGGGCGACGAGCTCGACCGCCGGATCCGGCTCGCCGATCGCGGCCTGCGCGGCGTCGAGCGCCTCCTCGTCGGAGCCGAAGACGACGTACGGATGCGCCTCCTCGTCGATCCGCGGGAACGGGTAGGCGGCGAGCACCGCGGCGAGCGCCTCCTGCGTCACGAGCACGATCCAGGCGTCGTAGCCGAACCGCTCGGCGAGCGCCGCCTCGAGCGCGGGCTTCAGCTCGGCGGCCGGGCGGTCGGAGTCGAAGGCCGCGTTGCCGCTCGCGAGGACCGTCCGCACCCGGTCCACGCCGATCCCGGCGACCGTCTCGGCGAGCTCGGCGCTGCGGACGGTGCGGCCGTTGACGTTCACTCCGCGGAGGAGGGCGAGGAACCGGGTCATGCGGCCGACGGTAGCGTGACGGCATGGCGCGCGGAAGCGGACGACGACGACCCCGGCGGACCCTCGAGGAGGAGATCGTGCGGGCGAGCGAGCGCGGACCCGGGGCGAGGACGAGGGCGGAGGCCGTCCCTCCGTCCGGACGCCGGCTGGTGGCGCCGCCCGCCTCGGGCGCCCTGCTCCGCGTCGACGTGGACGCGCTGGTCGCGTTCGCCGCGGAGGAGGACCTGCTGATCGCGCTGGAGCGGCGGATCGGCGAGCACGCGGTGGCCGCGACCCCGGTGCTCTCGTGGTGGTCGGCGACCCCCTCGGTCCCGGGCGAGGAGGAGGAGCGCCGGCTCGACGCGCTCGTGCTGCGGACGGTGGAGCTCGGTCCGGGACCGGCCGAGGACGTGGACTCGCGGCTGCAGGAGCTGGCGCGCGCGGGCGACCTGGATGAGCTGGGAGCCGCGCTGGCGCTGCTCGCGCGGGTCCCGGATCCGCCGGCGGCGTTCCAGGATCCGGACGGGTTCCTGCGCGTGACGGTCCCGGAGTCGCCGTTCGAGCGTCGGCTCGAGGTCCTCGCGGAGGCGCAGGGCGGGCCGGGCGAGCTCCTCGTGCTGCTGCGCGACTGCGCGTTCACCGCGACGCTGCCGCGGCGGCGCGCGGCGATCGCGGCGATGAGCGGGCGGATCCGGGCGGCCGCGGACCCGGGGCGCCTCGACTCCCGGCGGCTGGACGAGCTCGCGGAGGCGGTGGACGCGGCCCTCGAGAAGCGGTGGACCGTGCTCTGACGCCGACCCTGTCTCGGGATGCGCCGGTCCGCGGTCCCGGCGCACCCGCGGCGGTGACCGTTCGCGCACCGGTTCAGCCCCCGCGCACCCCGGGTGAATAGGCTGGACGGATGCCTCTCACCGGTCTCGACCTCCGCCGCTTCCCCGCCGCCCTGAACGATGAGGGCGGTCCCGACGCCGCCACCGCCGCGTGGGCCACCGCGATCAACGCGGGCTTCCACGAGAAGGAGTTCACGCCGGAGAAGCTGCGCGACTGGGCCGAGCACATGGTCGCCGATCAGCGCGTGCTCACCGCGGTCGTCGACTCCTCCGCCCCCGAGGGCCTCGACGGCGCGGGCGTGCCGGTCGGCACCTATGCGGCGTTCCCCGGAGCCCTGCAGGTGGGCGGCGGACGCGAGCTGCCGGCGCACCTGGTGTCGCAGGTGACCGTGCGGCCCACGCACCGGCGCCGCGGCATCCTGCGCGCGATGATCACCGAGGACCTGCGCCTGGCGAAGGAGGCCGGCACCCCGGTCGCCGCGCTCACGGCGAGCGAGGCCTCCATCTACCGCCGGTTCGGCTTCGGCCGCTCGGCCTTCACCCGCTCGATCCGCGTCGACACCGGGCCGCGCTTCGGCCTGCAGACCGAGCCCGCCGGCCGCGTCGAGGTCGTCGCGACGAGCTGGCTGCAGCCGCGCATCCCCGCGGTGTTCGCCGCGTTCCAGGCGTCGACCCCCGGCTCGCTGACCCGGCAGTCGCGCTACGAGGCGAACTCCGTCGGCACCGCGTCCGGCGAGACCACGCCCGGCCTCGACGTCCGCTCGGCCGTCCACCTCGACGAGGAGGGGACGCTCGACGGCTTCGTGACCTACCGCGCGGTCGGGCCCGAGGACGACAAGACCCTCGAGATCGTCGACCTCGTCGCCCCCGGCGCCGACGCCTACCTCGCACTCTGGGGCTACCTCGGTGCGGTCGACCTCGCCTCCGCGGTGACCTGGGACATGGCGCCGGTGGACGATCCGCTGACCTGGGCGCTCCGCGACGCGCGCGTGGTGCAGGTGAGCCACGTGGGAGATCTGATCTGGCTGCGGATCCTCGACGTCGCCGCCGCGTTCTCGGCCCGGCCGTGGACCGCGGACGGCTCGGTCGTGGTCGAGGTGGCCGACGGGCTCGGGCTCGCCGACGGCCGCTACCGCCTCACCGCCGCGGGCGGCTCCGCCACCGTGGAGCGCACCGAGGACGAGGCCGAGCTCGCGCTCGACGTGGCCGACCTGGGCTCGCTGCTGCTGGGCTCGGTGCGGCCGTCGATCCTGGCGAAGGCCGGGCTGGCGCGCCTCACGGGCGAGGCGGGGCGGATGGACCGGCTGTTCGCACCGATCGCGACGCCGTACTGCATCTCGTTCTTCTAGGCCTGCGCGGCGCTCCCCCTCCGCTGCGAACGGTTCCTTTGAAGCGCTGCGGCTGTGCGATCTGCAGGCGGCTGTGCGATCTGCAGGCGCTGAGCGTGCCGTCTGCAGGAGAGCGTGCGATCTGCAGGCGCTCAGCGTGCCGTCTGCAGGAGAGCGTGCGATCTGCAGGCGCTCAGCGTGCCGTCTGCAGGAGAGCGTGCGATCTGCAGGCGCTCAGCGTGCCGTCTGCAGGAGAGCCGCGCGCGATCGGGCATTCCTCCACATGAATGACGGCTG
>NZ_PSUG01000066.1:0-16916 GCF_002931755.1 Rathayibacter sp. AY2B3
CCCACTCCCTCCGCCGCAGCGCCCCCGGCGTCCGCGACCACGGCGAGCTGATCGCCGTGCGCCCCCGCCCTGCCCGCCGCCGCCCTTGTCTTCCCGCTGCTCGTCGGCGTCGCGCTGCTCGCCTCGGGCGCGACCGCCCTGCTCCGCGCCGCCGGCCCCCACGGCGTGCGGAGGCGCCTCGCGGAGTCCCGCGCCCTCGCCGCGGCCCTCGGCGGAGGCCCGGGCACGCGCGGGTGGAACGCCCGGGGAGCCCTCCCCGCCGGCCTGCGGATCGTCGTCGGCGCCCTCCTCCTGCTCGCCGCCGGCCCGGCCTACACGGCGGCCGCCCTCGTCGCCGCGGCCCTCTGCGCACTCGCCCTCGCGCGCGCCGTCCGCCGCTTCGCCCAGGACCCGGAGGGCGACCCGCCCACCCCGGCCGCGGTCGCCGCCACGGCCGCGCTGCTCGCCTTCGCCACCGTCGCCGCGGCCCAGGGGATCCTCGGATTCGCGGGCGTCCCGGCGCACCTCCGGGGGTTCGACCAGCAGGACCTGAGCTGGGCGGCCGCCCTCGTCGGAGTGGTCGCCGCCTGCGGCCTCCTGCAGCTGGCGGGACGCGCAGCGGAACCCGCGACCGCACCGGAGGCGGGCGTCAGGCGGCGCGGCTGATGCTCGGAGCTCCCGCGCTGGACGCGCCCCCGCACCTCGTCCTCCACGGCAGCGCGGTGCGTCTCGCGCCCGCCCGCGGCTCGGTGGCCGTGATCACCTTCTGGATGCAGTTCCACAACTCCGGCACCGACGCCCTGCACGACCTCGCCCTGTTCTGCGGCTCCTTCACCGACGGCTCGGGGGTCGAGCTCGACTACGACGAGGCTCCCGTCACCGTCGTCGGCCGGACCGAGCGGGTCGCATCGGGAGCGGGATTCGTGGCCGTCGCGCACTACACGATCGCGCCGCTGCGGGCGCCCCGGACGCTCCGCCACTCCATCGTGCTGCGGGGCCGCACGAGCGACGACCGGCCCTTCACCGACGTCGCCGCGCTCGAGGTCCACGTCGATCCGAGGCGCACACCGGAGGTCCGGTTCCGTCCCCCGATGGCGGGATCCGACACCTTGCGGTGGAGGTGAGCGACGGATGCGATCGCATGAAGACTTCTCACCAAGGGCCCGGGTCGGCCAGGGTAGAGGGATCGCGTCGCACGGAGGACGCGCCAGAGGAAAGGACTCCGCCGTGAGGGGAATCGCAGAAGGCAGCCGACCGATCGTCGATCGCGGGGTGTCCCGCCGGGACACCGCGGCGGCCGCGTGGCTGGCGCGGAGCGGTGTCGACGTCCGCGCGAACGGCGCGTTCCGCATCGTGGCCGACACCCTCTGCAGCGACGGCGTCGAGGCCCTCCGGATCTGGCACTCGCCGGCCCGCCTGCACCGCGCCTCCGCCATCGGCCCGGGCGTGCGCCTGATCATCCCGCTCGAGGGCGTGCTCGTGATCCAGCCGGACGACCCGGCGGCGCTCGAGGTCCGCGTCGAGCCGGGCGACATCGCCTTCCTCCACTGCGACTCCCCGTTCACGATCGTGACCGACACCCCGAGCGCCCGCACCGAGATCGCCCTCGACCGCCCGCTGCTGGGACTGGTCGACTCGGCCGACCGCGGCGCCGTCGTCACCGAGGCCGACGCGGCCAGCCGCGGCATCCTGCTCTCGACCGTCAACGCGACCTTCGGCTCCACCCTCGACGCCGACTCCCCCGCCTTCCCCCTGGTGCGGGCGGCCGTCGAGCAGCTCGCGGGCGCCGTGCTGGCGACCTCGCTGCCGCGCGAGAGCAGCGAGGACGTCTACACGCGCGCCCTCGCCCTGATCTCGGCGATGTCCACCGACCCCCGCCTCTCGGTGCAGGAGATCTGCGAGCGCCTCGGGGTCCCGAAGCGGACGCTGCAGCGCACCTTCGCGCGGAACGGCACCACGGTGTTCGACGAGATCCGCCGCGCACGCCTCACGACCGCGCGCGCCCTCCTCGGCGGGAGCGACTCCCCGCCCTCGCCCGAGCACGTGCTGAGCAGCTACGTCCGTTCGCAGCGCCTGCGCCGCGACCTGCTCCACCTCGAGGCGGTGCCCACCTCGCAGCTGGGCTGACGCGGGCGCCGCAGCGCCCTCGGGAGCCCGGTCGTCGGCCGGCGGTCGCCGCGCGGGCGTACGCCTCCGGTCCGGACGCATCGGCTCGGAGGCTCCACCCGCCGCAGCCGTCCCGCGCTCAGCCCGGGTACGGCACCGACGCCGACGGCCAGCCCGAGGCCGCCAGCTCCGCGCGCAGGCGGTGGTGGTGCTGCACCGCCCCGAGGGAGTCCGTGCGGAAGGCGATCGCGAGGGCCGCGTCGGCCCAGTAGGCGTCCCAGCCGGAGTAGCGCTCGAAGACGCGGTCGCCGACCGCGGCCAGCAGCTCCCAGGCGCGCGCCGCGGGGAGGTAGCCGGCGACGTAGGCGTAGCGGATCGCGCCGATCGTGCGCTCGGCGTCGCCCGCGAGCAGGAGCAGCGGCGGGCGCCCGTCGACCGCCTGGGCCAGCTCGAGGAGGTGGAACTCGCTGCCGCCGGTGAGCGCGGCGACGCGGGAGCGCATCCGCTCGGCGTCGGCGGAGGCCGAGACCTCGGCGAAGCGGGTCGAGAGCGGCCCGCGGGTGAGCACGTCGGCGACCAGCAGCTCGACGTCGTCGGCCGAGGCGATGCGGAAGTCGCGGTCGAGCGCGACCCGGTGCTCGACGAGCGGATGCAGCGGCAGCTGCTGCCACGGCGCTCCCTTCGCTCCGTCGGCGTAGCGGTGCCGCAGCTCCTCCGGGAGCTCCGCCCACGAGGGCTGGAACGCGAGCGACGAGTTCCAGCCGGCGAACGAGAAGTCGCTGACCGCGTCGAGCGCGAGCAGCTGCTGCTGGCGGAGGGACGGGGTCGGCGAGCCGGCCGCGCCGAGGTACGCGAGCTGCTCGCGACGCGGCGCGCGCGCATCCCACTGCTGGAAGCCCACCGTGGCGGCGAGCAGCCCGAAGGCCAGAGCGAAGGCGAACGCCGTGAGCGCGACGACGCTCTCTCCGCCGCCGAGCGCGAGCCCCCACGCGAAGCCGACCAGGCCCACGGGAGCGGCGAAGGCGGTCACCAGGAGGGCTCGGCGTCCGGCGCCCTGCCCGCGCCGGTGCGCATCGGCCGCCCGCGCGTAGCGCAGCCGGGGGCGGACGGGGAACTCGACGTCTCCGGGATGGTTCTGCAGCGGCACGGTCGCAGCCTAGGGGCGCGGGTCGCGCGGATGTGTGCTTGCCTGGTCGCATGACTCTCGCCGAAGCACTCCTCGAGCGGGCCGACCTGCAGAAGCGGATCGAGGCCCTCCAGTCGCGGATCGTCGCGAACGCCTCCTACCAGGAGGGAGAGGAGCCGACAGAGGACCCGGCCGAGCTGCTCGCCGACTGCACGCGCGCACTGGGCGAGCTCGAGCGGCTGGTC
This sequence comes from Rathayibacter sp. AY2B3, assembly GCF_002931755.1. Classification (NCBI taxonomy): domain Bacteria; kingdom Bacillati; phylum Actinomycetota; class Actinomycetes; order Micrococcales; family Microbacteriaceae; genus Rathayibacter; species Rathayibacter sp. AY2B3. The sequence goes on from NZ_PSUG01000066.1 coordinate 3,457, forward strand.
ACGGCGATCAACCTCACCAACGCGACGGCGACCACTCCCACGGGAGAGGTGCTGACCGCGGCGCTCGCCCGCCGCGAGGCCCTGCGCGCGCGGCACAGCCTCCTGACCCGCGCAGCCGACGCTGCCGCCGGCGAGCGCGGCTACCGCCAGCTCCGCAGCGAGCTGCGCCGCCTGCCCGCGCTGCCGGTGCGGGAACTGCGCGAGCAGGCCGACGCCGTGGCGCGGGAGCTGCGCGGGCTCGACGCCGACGTCCAGCGGACGAACTGGGGGGTCGAGCTGCAGAGCTGACAGGAGACGCGGTGAGTCGGTAGGCGCACCGGAGCGAGCACGCACCGTCGGGCCGGCGGTTCATCCGGCCCTCTGTCACGCGGTGGGCAGCGTCCCGGCTCCGGCCGTCACTCACAGCCCAGCACCGAGGACCGGTGACCGCGCAGACAGGACACCTCATCACCATGTGCTGGCCGGTGCGCCGAGGGCGGGTTCGGGGACCTCACCGCGTCTCGGATGTCAGTACTCGATGCGCCCGCGCCGGTCGTGGAACTCCCCCGACGGGCCGTCGGAGCCGAGCAGGGCGAGTGCGACGGTCGCGTCCGTGCCCTCGGTGACGGTCTGGTGCCCGCCGTGGCCGTTGAAGTCGGTCGCGGTGTAGCCGGGGTCGCTCGCGTTGATCCGCATCGCCGGCAGGTTCTTCGCGTACTGCACGGTGAGCGCGACGACCGCCGCCTTCGACGCCGCGTACGGGATCGCGGTGACGGGGAACTCGTCGTGGCCCTCGGTGCTCAGCCAGCGCGGCCAGCCGACTCCGGACGCCACGTTCACGACGACCGGGGCCGCGGAGGCCCGCAGCAGCGGGAGCGCGGCCTGCGTGACGCGGACGATGCCGACGACGTTCGTCTCGAGGACGCCCGCCATCGCCTCCGGGGTGAGGTCGTCGACCCCGAACGAGGTGCCGAGCACGCCGGCGTTGTTGACGAGCACGTCGAGTCCGGGCAGGGAGGCGATCGCGGAGTCGACGCTCGCCTGATCGGTGACGTCGAGGCGGACGGGGTGGGCGCCGAGCGCGCGGGCGGCGTCGCCGTCGGCGGTGTCCCGCATGCCGGCGTAGACGGTGTGGCCCGCCTCGAGGAGTCGGCGGGCGGTCTCGAGGCCGAGGGAGCGGTTCGCTCCGGTGATGAGTGTCGTGGTCATGCGCCCATCCTGCGCGGGTCGTCGAGCCTCGACCAGGCCGCGCTCGACGGGGGGACCGGCAGTACCTGGCTCGGCGACGGAGGGCGGAGGAGGATGGGCGGCATGGAGGAGTTCGCGACGGTGCTGCGCTCGTGGCGCGACCGCATCCGTCCCGCCGACGTCGGCCTGCCCGCGGGGTCGGGCCGCCGCGCTACGGGCCTGCGCCGCGAGGAGCTGGCGGCTCTCTCGGGCGTGAGCGTCGACTACCTGGTGCGGCTCGAGCAGGGACGCGCGCGGAACCCGTCGCCGTCGATGCTCCGCTCGCTCGCCGTGACGCTCCGGCTCACGGACAGCGAGCGCGACCACCTCTACCGGGTCGCCGGTGCCGCCGTCCCCTCGCCGGGAGTCGTGCCGCAGCACGTGAGCCCGGGCGTGCAGCGGATCGTCGACCGCCTGGGCGACGTGCCGCTCGCGGTGTTCACGGCGGCCCACGACATCCTGCTGTGGAACCCGCTCTGGGCCGCCCTCAACGGCGACCCCTCGGTGTTCACCGGGCTGGAGCGGAACCTCGTCTGGCGGCACTTCACCTCCGGCCACGCGGGCACCGAGTTCGACGCGCAGCACGAGGAGGACTTCGCAAGCGACCTCGCGGCCGACCTGCGCGCGGCGACCGGGCGCTACCCGCGCGATCCGGTGCTCGCCTCCCTCGTCGCCCGGCTGCGCGAGGAGTCGCCCGAGTTCGAGCGGCGCTGGGCGGAGGCGCGCATCGCCGAGCACCGCGCGAGCCGGAAGACGGTGACGCGGACGCCGGTCGGACCGATCACGGTCGACTGCGATGTGCTCACGGCTCCGGGCACCGACCTGCGGATCGTCGTCTACACGGTGGCGCCCGGCAGTGAGGACGAGGCTCGGCTCGACCTGCTGCGGGTGACGGGGCTGCAGGCGCTGAGCACGGCGCCGGCGTGAAGGGGGACGGGCGCGGCTGGGGCGCGCACAGCGGAGCGGGGCGCTGAACCGGGCTGAGCTGAGTCGAGCGGGCTGAGCCGAGCCGAGCCGGGCGGGGCAGGCCGGGCTCGTCCCACGGCAGGCGGGACCGGCTCGGCGCGGCCGACGGCGCAACCTGCCGATGCGGGCGAGCGGCGGCGAGTGACGGCCGAGGTGGACGGCGAGACGCGTCCGCGGCGCCGACGTCCGCGTCCCCGGACCGCCCGCCACCCCTGCTCAGGACGAGCAGTACGCGGTGATGAACGCGTAGAGCTCGCCCTTCTGCTCGGGGGTCGCGGCGACGACGACGGTGCCCTGCCGGCCCGCGGTCTCGACGGTGACCGGCAGGCGCGTGCCGACCTTGTCCTCGGCGAGCGCGTGGATGTCGCAGCGGGTGGGGACGGCGTCCAGGACCACGGAGTCGACGGTCCCGGCGGGCACGGAGCGGTCGAGGATCCAGGCGTCGGCGGCGTCGGGCGGCTGCAGGAGGATCGTGGCGTCCACGCTGCGGAGCACGATCGGGGTGCCGCGGACGTCGGCGGTGATCGTGAGGCGCGCGGGCTCGTGCGCCGCGCCTCCGGACGTGTCGATCCGCAGGGCGAGGTCGGCGTCGACTGTGCGGGCGAAGCAGCCGGAGCGGACGAGCGCGTCGACGAACGAGAACGGGTCGTCGGCGGGGTAGGCGTGCTCGCCGTGGCCGTCGATCGCGAGGACGACCTCGAGCGCGGCGGGCGGCTCCGCGGCCGGGCAGGCGGGCTCGGGCACGTCGACGCGGAGGTCGCGCGAGGTCCCGTCGGGGACGCCCGTGCCGCCGGTCCACGTGAGCGGGGCGGCGAGGCGCGGGTCGGCGAGGCGGGCCGCGGTGACCTCGATCGGGGAGCCGCTCCCGTTGTGCACCTCGAAGGCCATGGTGCCGCCGGCGATGTCGGAGCGGTTCTGCTGGACGGAGACGGTGACCCCGGGGGCCGGGGCGGACGGGGCGGAGGAGCGGGCCGGGTCGGGGGCGGCCTGAGCCGGGGTGGCGGTGGTCGCAGCCGCGGTGGCCGCAGCCGCGGTGGCCGCAGCCGCGGTGGCCGCAGCCGCGGTGGCCGCCGCGGTGCCGCTCGGGGCGCCTGTCGCGCCTGCCGGCGCGCAGGCCGCGAGGGCGGGCAGGAGGAGCAGCGCGGCGGCGAGGGCGCGGAGGCGTCGCATCGTGCCTCCCTCCGCTCGCCGTCAGTCTGGCGCCCCGGCCCCCTCTCCGCGAGCGGGCGCTCCGCCCCCTCAGCTCGGTCGATGCGTCACGAACGGTCGCCACGGCGGCCGGATGACGACCGTTCGTGACGCATCGCCGGAGCGACGGGGGTGAGGACGGGGGACGCGCACCCATTCGGGTGTGCGTCCGCTCCGAAGAAGGGCGGGGACTTCAGGAGGAGACAGATGCACGCGGCAGATGGCACGTCGGCACGATCGTCGCGCGAGTGCGCGCATCCGCAGCGATCGGGGCCTCCGGGCTCGACGCGGTGGATGCGAGTGCGCGCATCCGCAGCGATCGGGGCCTCCGGGCTCGACGCGGTGGAGCGGGCGGAGCGCCGGGCAGAGGTCCTGCGCATCGCCGGAGGAGTCGACTCCGGCCGTCTCGGCGACGACCAGGCGATCGCGGCGTTCGGCCGGATCGTCGACGGCCTGCAGCGCGACCTGCCCGGCTCGGCGCTCGGCGCCTAGCCCGCGAGGCCGGCGTCCCGGCACCCGCCCGGAGCGGACACCCGCCGGGCCGACATCCCGAGCCTCCGCGCGGCGCTGAGATCCGCCGGGCGAGCGTGCCGACGGCCCACTGGGCGCGGAGACCCGGCACCCCGAGCACCCGCGCGACGCGGAGCCGCGCTACCCCAGCGTCCCGAGCGCGATCCGCGGCAGCAGCCGCTGGATCGCGACGGCCGCGGCGCCGCGCGCCCACTCCACGAGCCCGCCGTCGTCGACAAGCAGCGCCAGGGGCGGAGCGTCCGGATCGCGCGTGGCCGCGATCGCCGCGTCGACCACCGCGGCCTGCTCCGTGTAGAGGGCGACGCCCTCCCCCGCCAGGATCACCGTGCCGGACATCGAGAGGTTGCCGATCGCGGCGATCATCGTCCCGAGCGCGCGGGCGGAGTCGGCGAGGACGCGCTCGGCACCGGGGTCGCCCGCGCGGGCGGCGGCGAAGCCCTCGGCCAGGGTCAGCTCGCGGCCGGTCGCGACGAAGAGCTGGCGGAGGAGCGAGGGCAGGCTGAGCATCGCGGTCGAGCAGCCGCGGTGGCCGGCCTCGCAGACGGGCCCGGCGGGGTCCAGCGGGTAGTGGCCGCCCAGGCCGAGCCCCGCCTCCGGGGGCGCGACCACCCGGTCGTGCACCACCAGTCCGTAGCCCACGCCCGCGCCGACCGTGAGCACCGCGAAGTGCGGGACGCCGCGGCCCCGCCCGAACCAGTGCTCGGCTCCCGTGAGCGCGACCACATCGTTCTCGAGGGCGACCGGCAGCCCGAGGGCGGCCGAGAGCGGAGCGGCGAGGTCGACGTCGCGCCAGCCGAGGAACGGCGCGCGGCTCACCCGGCCGTCGGCGGCGATGCTCCCGCCGAGCGTCACGCCCAGGCCGGCGAAGGCGGAGGGGCCGCCGAGCTCGTCGACGACCGAGACGATCGCGGCGATCACGTCGGCGGGCTCCGTGCTCGGCAGCGGGCGGACCAGCTCCCGCTCGGTCCGCGCGCGCAGGTCGGTGCGGACGGCGAGGACCTCGGTACCGGTGATCTTCACGCCCGCGAAGCTCAGCGCGTCGGCGCGGATGTCGAGCGGGCGGGCGGGGCGGCCGACTCCGGTGCTCTGCTCGGGGCCCTCGACGACCAGGCCGCCGTCGAGGAACGGGCGCGCGAGCCGGGTCAGGCTGGCGGGCGAGAGGCCGAGGCGGCGGCCGAGCTCGGCCCGCGAGACGGGACCGTGGATCAGGACCTCGCGCGCCAGGAGCTCCGACGAGCTCCCGGAGGCGTCCTCAGCGACGATGGTGTCGGTCACGGGGGCTCCTTCTTTCCGGCCTGGTAGAAAGCTACCGGCACCGCGCCGCTCCTGGAACGGATCCGGCCACCTGCGTCGCTCTTGACACCCCTATTACTTCTGCTCTAGAAATAAGCCATGCACCGCAGCATCGCCCCCACGAACGACTCCGCGACCCTCTCCGGCCAGGAATCGCGCCTCTTCCACCTGCAGGACGGGGGCACCAGCGTCATCGTCGACGCCCGCCTCGTCACCTTCCCCACGATCGTGCACTGGGGCGCCGCGCTCGGAGATCTTTCCGCCGCCGAACTATCCGCTCTCGCCGACGCCGCCCTCCCCCAGCGCGTCTCGGGCGGACTCGACGCCTTCGCGCCGTTCGGGCTCGTCGCCGTCGAGGCCGACGGCTGGCAGCACGCCCCCACCTTCGAGGGCACCCACGAGCGCGCGGCCGCGTCGGAGCGGTTCGAGGTCGAGAGCATCGAGGCGCTCGGCTCCGCCCTCCGGACCGTCGCCTCCGGTGCGGGCGTGCGCCTGACCGTGGACCTCGAGGTCGACGCGGCCGGCCTGCTCACCCAGCGCGCCCGGGTCGAGAACCTCGACGCCCGCCCCTTCCGCCTCGAGCGCTTCGAGCTCGGCTTCCCCCTCCCCGCGACCGCGCGCGAGATCCTCGACACCACCGGCCACCACCTCCGCGAGCGCCACCCCCAGCGCCGCCCGCTGACCATCGGCGAGCACACCCGCCGCACCCGCCGCGGCCGCCCCGGCGCCGACGCGACCCTCCTCCTCGCCGCGGGCACGCCCGGCTTCGGCTGGGAGCGCGGGCTCGTGCACGGCGTCCACCTGGGCTGGAGCGGCGACACCTCGCTCCGTGCCGAGCGCACCGTCGAGGGCGTCTCGCTCCTCGCGGCCGGCGAGCTGCTGCGGCCCGCCGAGATCGAACTCGCGCAGGGCGAGAGCTACGAGACCCCGGTCGCGTACGGCTCCTGGGGCGACGGGCTCAGCGCTCTGCAGGCCCGGTTCCACGCGTCGCTCCGCGCCCGCCCGCAGCACCCCGTCGCTCCGCGGCCCGTCACCCTCAACACCTGGGAGGCCGTCTACTTCGACCACGACCTCGCGCGCCTCACCGCCCTCGCCGAGCGGGCCGCCCGGATCGGAGTCGAGCGCTTCGTACTCGACGACGGCTGGTTCCTCGGCCGCCGCGACGACACCGCCGCGCTCGGCGACTGGACGGTCGACCCCGCCGTCTGGCCGGAGGGCCTCACTCCGCTGACAGACGTCGTCACCCGCCTGGGCATGCAGTTCGGCCTCTGGGTCGAGCCCGAGATGATCAGCCCCGACTCCGACCTGGCCCGCGCGCACCCGGAGTGGATCCTCGGCCCGGCCGGCCACCTCCCGGCCTCGGGGCGGCAGCAGCAGGTGCTCGACCTCTCGCAGCGCGGTGCGTTCGAGCACGTGCTCGGCGCCCTCGACGCGCTGCTGACCGAGTACCCGATCGCGTACCTCAAGTGGGACCACAACCGCGACGTGATCGAGGCGGTCTCGCCCGCGACCGGCCGCTCCGCCGTCCACGAGAACGTGCTCGCGCTCTACCGCCTGCTCGACGAGCTGCGCTCCCGGCACCCCGGCGTCGAGATCGAGTCGTGCGCCTCCGGTGGCGCCCGCGTCGACCTCGGCATCCTCGCCCGCACCGACCGCATCTGGACGAGCGACTGCATCGACCCGCTCGAGCGGCAGACCATCCAGCCCTTCACCCAGCTGGTGGTGCCGCCCGAGCTGATGGGGCAGCACATCGGAGGGGCGCGGTCGCACTCGACGCAGCGCACCCACTCGCTCGCCTTCCGCGCCGGCACCGCGCTGCCCGGCCACCTCGGCATCGAGTGGGACGTCTCGGATCTCGCCCCCGCCGTCGAGGAGGAGCTGACCGCCTGGGTCGCCTTCCACCGCGAGCACCGGGCACTGCTGCACACCGGGACGGTCGTACGCGCCGACCTCGCCGACGACGCCGCCTCCCTCTCCGGAGTCGTCGCCGCCGACCGCTCCGCCGCTCTCTTCACCTTCGCCCAGCTGCGCACCGGCGAGACCTACCCGCCCGGCCGGATCACGCTCCCGGGCCTGGACCCGGAGCGCACCTACTCCGTGACGCTCGCCCCGGTCACCTCGCCGCTCGGCGGCCCCGGGCAGTCGCCGCTCGGCTGGGCCGAGCACGGGACCGCGCTGCGCGGCCGCGTGCTGGGCACCGTCGGGCTGCAGGCCCCGGTCCTCGATCCGGAGCAGCTCGTCGTGCTCGTGCTCACCGCCCTCTGACCCGCCCGCCCGGCTCCGGAGCCCTCCCCGCTCCCCGGCCGCCGCACCTGCTCTCGCACCGCCCTCCGCGGTCGAGCGCGCCCTGAGACCTGTCCCCACGCGCAAGGAGGCGCTGCATGTCCGCTCATCCGCATCCCCCCGGGTTCTCCCGGCGGCTGTTCCTCTCGGTGCCGCTCGCCGCGGCGTCCGCCGCCGCCCTCGCCTCCTGCGCCTCCCCCGGCGCCGGCGACGGAGTGACCACGCTCGACTTCTTCCAGTTCAAGGCGGAGGCGGTGGAGGACTTCGCGCGGATCATCCGCGAGTTCGAGGCGGCCAATCCGGACATCCGGGTCATCGCCAACAACGTGCCCGACCCCGACACGGCCATCCGCACCCTGCTCGTCAAGGACAAGGTGCCGGACGTGCTGACCCTGAACGGCAGCGGCTACTACGCCGACCTCGCGAAGGCCGGGGTGTTCCACGACTTCACCGGCGACGAGCTCGTCGAGCGGGTGAACCCGGCGGCGCTCGACATCCTCGCCGCCCTCGGCAGCTTCGAGGGGAAGGAGGTGAACGCCCTCGCCTTCGCGAACAACGCGGACGGGATCCTCTACAACCGCACGATCTTCGCCGAGAACGGGATCGAGGTGCCGACCACCTGGGACGAGCTGATCGCCGTCTGCGAGACGCTCACGGCCTCCGGGATCACTCCCTTCTACGGAGCCCTGCTCGACAACTGGACCGGCGCCCCCGCCTTCAACGCGCTCGGCGGGCAGCTGCAGCCGGACGGCTTCTTCGACGCGATGCGCGAGGAGGGAGCGGCACTCGGCCCCGACTCCCCCGTCTCGTTCACGAAGGACTACGCCACGACGATGGAGCGGCTCGGGCAGCTCTTCTCGTACACGCAGGAGGGCTCGTTCGGCCGCGGCTACGACGACGGCAACCAGGCCTTCGCCGCGGGCGAGGCGGCCATGTACCCCCAGGGAATCTGGGCGATCAACCCGGTGCGCACGAACAACCCGGACATCGACCTCGGCGTCTTCCCCTACCCGGTGCTCGACGACCCGGCGGACACGCGGGTCACCTCGGGCGTCGACGTGGCCGTCGCCATCGGCCGCGGCACCCCGAAGCTCGACGCGGCCCGCCGCTTCGTCGACTTCCTGCTGACCCCCGGAGTCGTCGAGCCGTACGTCGCGAGCCAGGCCGCCTTCTCGCCGCTGGTCGGCGCCGCACCCAACTCGGACCCCACGCTGGCCGAGCTGCAGCCCTACTTCGAGCAGGGACGGCTGATCGGCTTCGTCGACCACCAGATCCCCGCGAGCATCCCGCTCAACCCCACGCTCCAGGCGTTCCTCGCCAGCGGGGACGCCGACGCGGCGCTCCGGACCCTCGACAGTGAGTGGCGCAAAGTCGCGGCACGCACGACCAGGAAGTGACCCCATGACCACGACCACGACGGCCGCCGCGCAGGCGGTGGCGACCACTCCTCCGCCGCCCGCGCGCCGCAAGCGCACCATCGGCCGCACCTCGAAGACCTTCTACTGGATGACGGTCCCCGCCGTCCTGCTCTTCTTCGTGCTCCACACGGTCCCGGTCCTCACCGGAATATTCTTCAGCTTCACGGATTACGCGGGCTACGGCTCCTGGGACCTGATCGGCGCCTCGAACTACCTCGCGCTCCTCCAGGACGACCGCGTCTGGAAGGCCTACGGGTTCACCTTCGGCTTCGCGATCGTGGCGACCGTGCTCGTGAACGTGATCTCGCTCGCCATCGCCGTCGCCCTCAACGCGCGGATCAAGTTCCAGACGGCGTTCCGCGGGATCTACTTCATCCCCTACGTGCTCTCGACCCTGGTCATCGGCTACGTGTTCCAGTACCTCTTCGCGAACTCGCTGCCGCAGATCCTCGGCGCGATCCCGGTGATCGGCGAGAACATCCTCGCGAACGCCGACTGGGCGTGGGTGGCGATCGTGGTGCTGGCGGTCTGGCAGGCCTCGGCCTTCTCGATCATCATCTACCTCGCCGGACTCCAGACCATCCCGGGCGAGCTCTACGAGGCGACCTCGCTCGACGGAGCGGGGAGGTGGCGGCAGTTCACCTCGATCACGTTCCCGCTGATCGCCTCCTTCTTCACGATCAACATGGTGATCTCGATGAAGAACTTCCTCCAGGTGTTCGACCACATCATCGCCCTCACCAACGGCGGCCCCGGCACCTCGACGGAGTCGATCACGCTGCTGATCTACCGCGGCGGCTTCCAGGGCGGCGAGTACGCCTACCAGACGGCCAACGCCGTCCTCTACTTCCTCATCATCATCGTGGTCTCGCTGATCCAGTTCCGAGTCCTCAGCCGCAGAGAGGCGTCGTTCTGATGACATCGACCATCACTCCCACGACCGCCATCGCCCTCGGCGAGCCCGAGGGGCGGCCCCGGCCCTCCCGCGACACGTACCGGATCAACTGGTGGGCGACCGCGCTCATCGCGGTCTGCTCCCTGACGATCCTCCTGCCGCTCTACTTCGCCGTCGTGACCGCCCTGAAGACGCCCGATCAGCTCGGCGGCACCGGGTTCGAGCTGCCGACCTCGATCTCGTGGGGCAACTTCGCCGAGGCGTGGACGGCGACCCGCTTCCCGCAGGCCTTCGTGAACACCGCGCTGATCACCGTCGGAGCCGTCGTGCTCACGCTGTTCTCGAACTCGATGGTCGCCTACGCGGTCGCCCGGAACATGCACAGGCCGTTCTTCAAGGGCGTCTACTTCTACCTGCTCGCCGCCGTCTTCGTGCCCTTCCCGATCATCATGCTGCCGGTCGTGAAGGAAACGGCCCTGCTGGGCCTGGACAACCAGGCCGGGCTGATCCTGCTCTACGCCGTGTTCGGCCTCTCGATCAACACGTTCATCTACACGGCCTTCATCCGCTCGATCCCCATCGAGCTCGAGGAGGCGGCGCGCACCGACGGCGCCTCGACCTGGCGGACCTACTGGCAGGTGATCTTCCCGCTGCTCGGCCCGATGAACGCGACCGTCGGGATCCTGACCTGCGTGTGGGCGTGGAACGACTTCATCCTGCCGCTCGTGGTGCTCTCGGACCCGTCCGCGCGCACCCTGCCGCTGGCCGAGTACGTCTTCCAGGGGCAGTTCAACACGAACTACACCGTCGCCTTCGCGTCCTACCTGATGGCGATGGCGCCGCTGCTGATCGTGTACCTCTTCGCCCAGCGCTGGGTGGTCAGCGGAGTGATGCGCGGGTCGATCAAGTAGCGGTCGCGAAGCCGTCTCGGCCGATGCCCGCGGGACCGCGCGGCGCCGAATAGAATAAAATGAATACGATTCGGAGGCCTTCATGACCGACAGCGCACCCAGCCCCTTCACACCCGGGTACGGGAAGAAGCCTGCCGTCTTCGGCGGCCACGGGGAAGAGCTCCGCGAACTCCAGTCGGTGTTCGAGACCCTCGACTTCGGCGAGAACCACTCGGTCCTCGTCTCCGGGCTCCGCGGAGCGGGAAAGACCTCCTTCCTCACCACGCTGCAGGACGCGGCTCGTGGCGCAGGCTGGCTGGTCATCAGCGATGACGCCAGCGCAGGCCTCACCGGACGGATCATGGACTCCGCCATCCCCACTCTCATCAACGGGATGGCTCCCGCCACCCGCGCGAGGCTCACCAAGCTGGGCGTCTGGCAGTTCAGCGCCGAGGTCCAGTACGTCGATCGCCAGCGGACGGTCAAGCCGCAACTCCGGACGGACCTCGTCGCCCTGTCCTCGGCGCTCGCCGGCAGCGGCGGCATACTCATCACCATCGACGAGGTCTCCTCCGGCAAGGTCCGCCTGCGCGAGCTCAGCTCCTTCGCCCTGCAGGTCTCGCACGCCCTCGAGGACGGCGCCCCGATCATGATCGTCTTCGCCGGAGTGAAGGTCAGTCTCGACGCCCTCCTCGCGGCCGAGCACACCACCTTCCTCCGACGCTCCCGCGAGGTGCAGTTCGAGCGCCTCTCCGCCTCCGAGACGCAGCGCGTCTTCGTCGAGACCGCGGGCCTGGGCGGGCGCGGCATAGACGAGGATGCGCTGCGCACCCTCGTCTCCCTCTCGCAGGGCTATCCCTATCTCGTCCAGCTGGCGGGCGACTACGCCTGGCGGAACGACAGCACCGCCCCCTCGATCACGCTCGCCGATGCCACCGTCGCACATGATCGAGCCATCCGCGCCGTCGAGAGCCGGGTCATCAGTCGCGTATACGGGGACCTCTCGGATGTCGACCAGAAATTCCTGAGCGCGATGGCCGAGGACGAGGATCGGAGCAAGGTCGCCGACATCGTGCGTCGAATGGGTGTATCCGACGCCTACGTGCAGGTCTACAAGAAGCGCCTCATCGACTCCGGTTACGTGCATCCCGCCGGCCATGGGCACGTGCAGTTCTCGCTCCCCTACCTCGGCGCGTACATCCGCCGCCGCATCGCCGCCGAGTCCAGCGAGGGCGGCATCGACGGCGGCTGGGACGGCTACCCGGCTCCCGACCTGCCCTCCTGAGGCCCGCCTCGGCCCGGGGCCGGTCCAGTCGGACTGCGACGTCAGCGGGTCGCGGCGAGCGCCGCCTCGAGCAGGTCGGTGAGCACGGTGCCGTGCGAGCCCGCGTCCTCCGGGTGCCACTGCACGCACCAGAGCGGCGCGGACTCGTGCTCGAGGGCCTCGACGGTGCCGTCGTCGGCGCGGCCGACCACGACGAGGCCCTCGCCCGGGCGGTCGACGGCCTGGTGGTGGGAGCTGCGGACGTCGAGCTCGGCGGCGCCGAGGATGCCGGCGAGGGCGCTGCCCGGCTCGAGGGTCACGCGGTGGTCGACCATCCCGGACAGGTGCTCGCCGGGGACCGACCGGCCGACGTGACCCGCGCCGGGCAGGTGCTGCACGAGGTCGCCGCCGAGGGCGACGTTGACCAGCTGCATCCCGCGGCAGATCCCGACCAGCGGGGTCCGCGTCTCGACGGCCCGGCGGACCAGCGCGATCTGAGCGCGGTCGGCCGCGGGGAAGGACTGGCCGCGGTGCGGGTCGTCGGGCCGGCCGCCGTAGAGGGACGGGTCGACGTCCTCCCCTCCGGTGACCACGACGGCGTCGGCGGCGGCGAGCCGGCGCTCGAGCTCGGCGGCGCCGGCCTGCTCGGCCGGGACGCGGTCGACCACGAAGCCCGCTGCGGTGGCGGCCGAGACGACGCTCGCGGTCAGCAGCTGCAGCTCGATCTCGAACTCGGGATCCTCGCGGCCGCCGTCGGCGACGTCGACGACGAGCAGGACGGGGCGGTCGGAGGCCATGCGGACATCGTGCCACCCGGCCGGCTCCGGCAGAACGCCGGCGGAGAGGAGGGCCTCTGCGTCGGCGGGCGAGGGACCGCGCTCTCGGCGCGCGTTCTGCACGAGCCCGCAGACCTCTCCCGGGGTCTGGTCAGGATCCGGCCCCGCGATCTAGGATGTTCACGTTCACACCCCGTGCGAAGACGCACACCTCCGCGGCCCTGCGGATCGTGCCTCGACGCCGCACACGATCACGAGGGCCATCTGCATGAGACGATCACGATCGGCGGTGAGGACCGCTCTGGCGGTCGCGACCGTCGCCGCCACGGCGCTGCTCGGCGCCACGGTCCCCAGCTCCGCCTTCGGAGCCACCGAGACCCCGCTCCTCCACTACACGTTCGACACCGCCCCCACCGGCACCACGGTCGCCGACACCAGCGGCAACGGCTACAGCGCGACGCTGCGCGGCTCCGGAGCCCAGTTCCGCAACGGGCTCATCAGCCTCCCCGGCGGATCCGCCGCGGCCGCCCCCTACCTCGAGATCCCCACCGCCGGCCTCGTCGGCAAGAAGGACCTGACCTTCTCGACCTGGCTCGCCCACAAGGGCGGCACCGGCAACGTCGCCGCCGCGTTCGTCGGAGCGCCCGTCGCCTCCGGCGCCGATCTCGGTGTTGTAGGGAGCGCCGGCGTTGACCGAGTTGGTGACGACCGACTTGGTGTAGCCGGAGAGGTTGCTCGGGTTGAGCAGCC